>NZ_JBHWBW010000225.1:0-4099 GCF_042735675.1 Kitasatospora sp. NPDC059571 | reverse complement strand
CCGCGGACACCCCCACCGCGGGGGCGGCGTGGGCGCGCACCTGCTGGGGGCGGCCGCGGCCCCGGGGGGCACCGCGGCGGCCGGGCGGCTCCCACCGGAGCGGCCCCGCGGCGGGGGAAGGGGCGGCGGAGGCTGGGGTGGCGGCGAGGCCGGCCAGTCCGGCGCCGGTGGCGCCGGCCAGCAGGCCGCGCCGGGACAGGGGTGAACGACCGTCCGAATGCGAAGCGCTCATGGTCCGTCAGCCTGGCGGAGCACGGCTGAACGGCGCGCCCACCGGGGGTTGAACAGCTCCCGACGCGCTGCTGGGCTACCTCTCCGCGTCGACGGCCAGGTGCGGCGGGGCCTCGGTGCGCGGGCCGACCCGGCTGGGCCACCACATCCGGTGGTCGAGGTCCATGGTCAGCGCGGTGACCAGGACCGACCGGACGACGAGGGTGTCCAGCAGGACGCCGAGGGCGACCGCGAAGCCGATCTCGGTGAACGCGACCACCGGCAGCGTGCCGAGCACGGCGAAGGTGGACGCCAGGATCAGGCCGGCCGAGGTGATCACGCCGCCGGTGGCGGCCAGGCCGACGATCGCGCCCGTCCGCGTCCCGCGGTGGGCGGCCTCCTCCCGCACCCGGGTCATCAGGAAGATGTTGTAGTCGATGCCGAGCGCGACCAGGAAGACGAACACGAACAGCGGGAAGGCGTTGTCCTCCCCGCTGAAGTGGAAGAAGTGCCGGAAGGCGAACACGCTGATGCCCAGCGCGGCCGCGTACGAGAGCACCACGGTGGCGATCAGCACCAGCGGCGCGACGACCGCCCGCAGCAGGCCGCCCAGGATCAGCAGGACGACGGCGAGGACCAGCGGGATGATCACCCGGTTGTCGTGCGAGGCCGCCCGCCCGGCGTCGAGCACCACCGCCGTGTTGCCGCCCACCTGCGCGTGGGCGCCCGGTACGGCGTGCACGGCGGAGCGCACGCGGTCCACGGTGTCCTTGGCGGCCTGGCTGTCCGGTGGATCGGCGAGGGTGGCCTGGAAGATCGCCTGGCCGTTCTTGACCAGGACGGGGCCGGTCCCGGCGATCCCCGGGGTCTCGGCGGCGGTCGCCTTCACCCGTACGACGCCGTCGGCACTGGAGATGATGGTCAGCGGTGCGCCGGTGCCGCCGGGGAAGTGCGCGGCGAGCACCTGCTGGCCGACCACCGAGTCCGGCTTGTTGGTGAAGGTGCTGGCGGTGGAGAGCCCGTTGGCGTTCAGCGAGGCCAGGCCGAGACTGCACACGGCGAGGGCCAGCGCGGTGCCGATCCAGACCTTGCGGGGCCGGCGGCCGATCCATCCGCCGATGTGCGCCCAGCGGCCCGAGCGGGTCGGCTCGGGTGTGCCGTAGCCCGGCTTGACCGGCCAGAACACCCAGCGGCCGACGATGACCAGGGCGGCCGGCAGCAGGGTCAGCATGGCCGCGAGGGCGACCAGGACGCCGATCGCGCAGACCGGGCCGAGGCCGCTGGTGGAGTTCATCTCGGCGACCAGCAGGCAGAGCATGGAGGCGATCACGGTGGCCGAGCTGGCCAGGATCGCCGGACCGGCCCGGTGCAGGGCGTACGCCATCGCCTCGTGCCGGTCCTCGTGACGGCGCAGTTCCTCCCGGTAGCGGGCGGTGATCAGCAGGGCGTAGTCCGTGCCCGCGCCCAGCACCAGGACGATCAGGATGCCGGCGCTCTGCGCGTTGACGGTGAGCCCGGCGTGGTCGGCGAGCAGGTAGACGACCGCCTCGGCGACGAACAGCGCGATGCCCGCGGAGAGCAGCGGCAGCAGCCACAGCACCGGGCTGCGGTAGGTGAGCAGCAGCAGCACGATGACCACCGTCACGGTGGCGAACAGCAGGGTGCCGTCGATGCCGGCGAAGGCCTCGGCCTCGTCGGCGCCGACGCCGGCCGGGCCGGTGACGTGGGTGGACATGCCGTTGCTGTTCTCGGCCGCGGTGGCGCGCAGCGAGTCGACGGCGGGTTTGAGGTCGTTGAAGCCGCGGGCGCCGATGTCGATCGGGACGATCGTCTGCATCGCCTGGCCGTCGGCGGAGAGCTGCGGGCCGACCACGGCGCCGCCGACGTGCGGTGCCCGGGCGAACTCGGCGGCGTCCCGGACGGCCTCGGCGCGGTCCGCCACGGTGATGCCGGAGGGCCGCTGGTAGACCACCACGGCCTGGGCGGTGTCGGTCGGGAAGAACGACCGCTGGGCGTTCAGCACCCGGGTGGACTCGGCGTTGCCGGGCAGCCAGCTGGACGCCTCGTTGTCCTCGGCACCGTTGAGCTTCCCGGCGAGCGGCACGGCGGCGAACAGCAGCAGCACCCAGACGGCCAGGACGACCCACTTGCTGCGCCGGCCGCACGGCAGCGCGGCGAGCTTCGCGGACGGACTCATCAAGCGCCCCCTCGGTGTCCCGGGCTGCTCGGCGTGGAGTGCGGCGTGCCGCGCCCCGGCGGGCGCACGGCCTCTCCCAGCATGCCACCGGACGCCCGGTCGCGCCGGGCCCTGCGTCCGGGCGGGGCCGGGCCGCGGACGCCGGGCGGGGTCTATGGTGTGGCTCATGAGCTCACACTTCGACGTCGTGGTCCTGGGTGCGGGCCCGGGCGGGTACACCGCCGCGGTCCGGTCCGCGCAGCTCGGGCTTCGCACGGCGGTCATCGAGACCAAGTACTGGGGCGGGGTCTGCCTGAACGTCGGCTGCATCCCGTCCAAGGCGCTGCTGCGCAACGCCGAGCTGGCGCACATCTTCACCAAGGAGGCCAAGACCTTCGGCATCAAGGTCGAGGGCTCGGTCAGCTTCGACTACCGCGAGGCGTTCCTGCGCAGCCGCAAGGTCGCGGAGGGCCGGGTGGCCGGCATCCACTACCTGACGAAGAAGAACGGGATCACCGAGTTCGACGGCTGGGGCACCTTCGTCGACGACCACACCCTGCAGGTCTCGCTGACCGCGGGCGGCATCGAGACGGTGACGTTCGACCACTGCATCATCGCCGCGGGCGCCACCACCCGGCTGCTTCCGGGCACTTCGCTGAGCGACCGGGTGGTGACGTACGAGGAGCAGATCCTCACCGACACCCTGCCGGAGAGCATCATCATCGCGGGCGCCGGCGCGATCGGCGTCGAGTTCGCGTACGTGCTGCACAACTACGGGGTGAAGGTCACCATCGTCGAGTTCCTCGACCGGATGGTGCCGCTGGAGGACGCCGAGGTCTCGGCGGAGCTGGCGAAGCGCTACAAGCGCCTGGGCGTCGAGGTGCTGACCTCCACCCGGGTGGACGCGATCGACGACTCCGACCCGAACGCCAAGGTGCGGGTGACGGTCACCCGCAACGGCGCGCAGGAGGTGCTGGAGGCCGACAAGGTGCTCCAGGCGATCGGCTTCGCACCGCGCACCCAGGGCTACGGCCTGGAGGTCACCGGGGTGAAGCTCACCGAGCGCGGCGCGATCGCCGTCGACGGGCGCAGCCGCACCAACGTCCCGCACATCTACGCGATCGGCGACGTCACGGCCAAGCTGATGCTGGCGCACGCCGCGGAGTCGATGGGCGTCATCGCCGCGGAGACCATCGCGGGCGCGGAGACCATGGAGCTCGACTTCGTGATGATCCCGCGCGCCACCTACTGCCAGCCGCAGATCGCCAGCTTCGGCTGGACGGAGGCGCAGGCCCGCGAGCAGGGCTACGACGTCAAGGTGGTCAAGTTCCCCTTCACCGCCAACGGCAAGGCGCACGGCCTCGGCGACGCGGCCGGCTTCGTCAAGCTGATCAGCGACCAGAAGCACGGCGAGCTGCTCGGCGCGCACCTGATCGGCCCGGAGGTCACCGAGCTGCTGCCCGAGCTGACGCTCGCCCAGCAGTGGGACCTGACCGTCCACGAGGTGGCCCGCAACGTGCACGCCCACCCGACCCTGGGCGAGGCCGTCAAGGAGGCCGTGCACGGCCTGGCCGGCCACATGATCAACTTCTGATCGCAGCGCCGCGGCACTCCGCCCGGCGGCCCGGGATGGTGAACCCCGCCCCCCCCCCCCCCCGCCGCCCCGGGCCCGACCAAGCGCGCGCGCGCGCGGCCGGCCCGGCCCCCGCGTGT
>NZ_JBHWBW010000224.1:0-12032 GCF_042735675.1 Kitasatospora sp. NPDC059571 | reverse complement strand
GCGCTGCGCGGCGAGCTCCCCGAGGCCCGCACCCTGCACTCCGCCTGGCAGGCCGCCGAGGCGGTGCTGCGGCTGCGCGCCGCCGCCGACCGGGCGGCCCGGGTCTCCGCCGCGATCCGCGAGGCCGAGCTCGACGCCGCGCCCGCGCTCGCCGCCCGCGCCCAGGCCGCCGGCGCCCTCGCCCGCGCCCTGGAGACCGCGGCGCTCGCCGCCGAGGCCCGCGCCGACCAGGAGGAGCTGCGCGCCGGCGAGCTCCAGGAGGACGGCTCCGCCGCCCAGGACGAGGCCACCGCCGCCGCGACCGCCGCCCAGAAGGCCCGCAGCGAGGCCGAGCACCTGCGCCAGCGCCTCGCCGAGGTCGAGCAGGAGACCGCCGCCGCCGTCGAGGCCGGCTGGATCGACGCCGCCGACGACCCGGACCCGGCCCGCGCCGCCCTGCACGCCTCCGACGCGGAGAAGGTCGCCACCGCCGCCCTGGAGCAGGTCCGCGGCGCCGCCGAGCAGGCCGCCGCCCGGGTCCGCGAGGCCGCGGCCGCCGAGGCCCGCTCCGAACTCGCCGCCGCCCGCGCCGCCGACGCCCGCACCGCCGCCGAGCGCGCACTCGCCGCCGAACTGCGCACCGCCGTGCTGCTCGCCGCCGAGCCCCGGCTGGCCGACCTGCTCGCCCTGACCCCGTACCAGGAGGGCGTCCAGGAGGGCGAGGGCTTCCTCACCCCGGCCGTCCTCGACACCGGCGCCGAGTCCCTGCGCGAACAGCTCGACCAGGCCGTCGCCACCGCCGAGCGCACCCTGTTCGACCTGCGGACCGCCGCCGCCGACGACTCCCGGATCCTCGCCGCGCTCGGCGACGGCGGCCTGCTGCCGCCCGGCCCCGACGTGCTCGCCACCGTCGAGTACCTCGGCGAGCACGGCATCCCGGCGCTGCCCGGCTGGCGCTACCTCGCCCAGTCCGTCGACCCGGCCGACCACGACGCGATCCTCGCCGCCCGCCCCGAGCTGGTCGACGGCGTCGTCGTCACCGATCCCGCCTCCCTCGACCGGGCCCGCGAGGCACTGCACGCCGCCGCCCTGCTGCCGCGCTCCACCGTCGCGGTCGGCACCGCCGCCGCCCTGATCGCACCCATCCAGGACGAGCCGCCGTTCTTCCTCGTGCCGCCGAACCCGGCCATGCACGACGAGCGGGCCGCCGACGACGAGCGCCGCGAACTGCGCGGCCGCGCCACCGCCCGCGAGGAGCACATCCGCGAGCTCGCCGCCCGGCTCGGCCACGACCGGGCGCTGGCCGCCCGGCTCGCCTCCTGGCACGCCCAGTGCCCGCCCGGCACCCTCGCCGAGCTCGCCGCCGCCGCCGCGGCCGCCGGAGAGCAGGCCGACCAGGCCGCCGCCGGGCTCGCCACCGCCCGCGCCGAGCACGCCGAGGCGGAGGCCGACCACGCCGCCGCGGCCGGCGCCCACGAGGAGCGCCGCGAGGCCGCCCAGCAGGCCCGCCGCCGCGCCGACGCCCTGGCCGGCCTCGCCTTCCGGCTGCGCGAGCGCGCCAACTGGACCCGCCGCCGGCGCGAACTCGCCGACGACGCGGCCGAGTGCGAGCGCCGCCAGAGCGTCTGCACCGAGCGCGCCCGCACCTGCGACGAGGACCGCCGCGCCGCCCAGCGCGCCGCCGACGACGCCCGCCGCACCAGCCGCACGCTGCGCGCCGAGCGCGCCGAACTGGCCGCCGTCACCGAGGACACCCCCGCGCCCGAGGGCACCGCCGCCTCGCTGCCCGCGCTGCGCGAGGCCTACCGCGCCGCCTCCCAGGTGTACGAGAAGGTCGGCGTCGGCGCCGACCTGCGGGCCGAGCAGGCCCGCGCCGAGGGCGACGAGGCCGCCGCCGCGGCCGAGTTGGACCGCCTCACCAACAAGGTCCGGACCCGCGCCGAGGAGCTGCTGGCCAGCCCCGACGGCGCCGACGGCCCGGCCCGGCAGGCCGCCGCCGCCCGCGCCGAGGAGCTGGTCGCCACCATCGAGGCCCGGTCCGCCACCGCGAGCGAGCAGCTCGGCCGGCTGCGCGGCGAGGCCGAGCGCTCCGCCCCCGCGAACGGCGAGGCGCACACCGAGCTCCCCGAGGACCTCGTCCCCGCCGACCCAGAGCACGCCCAGGCGCTGCTGCGGACGGCCACCACCCTGCTCGCCGAGCGCCGCGAGCGGCTGGAGACCGCCCGCACCGAACACGCCGACCTGCTCCGCACCTTCGACGCCGCCCAGGCCGCCGCCGCTGACTTCGAGGAGGCCGCCGGCCAGCTCCGCGACGGCCTGCGCGACAACCCGGACGAGCCGGAGCAGACCGCCGAGCCGTACCTCGGCAGCCTCGCCGAGGCCCGCACCGCCGCCACCGACAGCCGCCGTGGGCTGCGCACCGCCGCCACCGAGCTCAGCGGCGCCGAACTCGCCGTCCGGGACGCCGCCGACGCCCTCATCCGGCACGCCAACGCCGCCCGCTACGAGGCCGTCCGCACCCCCGCCCGGCAGCAGATCCGCGAGCTGCCGGCCGCCGCGCTGCCCGAGCACGCCGCCGCCTGGGCCGCCGCCTTCGCCCCGCGGCTGCGCGTCCTCACCGACGAACTCGCCCAGCTGGAGCGCAACCGCGGCTCCATCGTCGACCGGCTGCGCGGCCTGGTCGAGTCCTCGCTGGCCACCCTGCGCGCCGCGCAGCGGCTCTCCCGGCTGCCCGAGGGCCTCGGCGAGTGGTCCGGCCAGGAGTTCCTGCGGATCCGCTTCGAGGACCCGGACCACGCCGTCCTCGTCGAGCGTCTCGGCGAGGTCATCGACGAGGCCACCCGCGCCGCCGTCAAGAAGAACTCCGACCTGCGCCGCGACGGCATGTCGCTGCTGCTGCGCGGCGTCGCCGCGGCCATCGGCCCCAAGGGCGTCAGCGTCGAGATCCTCAAGCCGGACGCGGTGCTGCGCGCCGAGCGGGTCGGCGTCGGCCAGATGTCCGACGTCTTCTCCGGCGGCCAGCTGCTCACCGCGGCCATCGCGCTCTACTGCACGATGGCCGCGCTGCGCGCCAACGACCGCGGCCAGTCCCGGCTGCGGCACGCCGGCACGCTCTTCCTCGACAACCCGATCGGCCGGGCCAACGCCACCTACCTGCTGGAGCTCCAGCGGGCCGTCGCGGATGCGCTCGGCGTCCAGCTGATCTACACCACCGGCCTGTTCGACACCACCGCGCTCGCCGAGTTCCCGCTGGTGATCCGGCTGCGCAACGACGCCGACCTGCGGGCCGGCCTCAAGTACATCTCGGTCGAGGAGCACCTGCGTCCGGGCCTGCCCGCGCCGCAGGACCCGGACGGCCCGGCGATCCACGGCGAGATCACCGCGACCCGGATGTTCAAGCGGCCCGCGGAGCCCGTCCCGGCCGCCGACTGACCCCGGACGACCGACCCCCCGTCGGGTGCCCGCCGGTCGGCGGGCACCCGATCGCGCCCGGTGCGGCGTAGAGTCGGTGCACGGCGCAGTGCGGCGCACCGAAGGGGAGGGTGACGATGCCTCAGCACGGGATCTCCGCCGACCCGACGGACCGTCACGGCAGAACGCGCCCCGGCGCGGCCCCGGCCCGGACCGGCCCGCACCTGCCGGTGGACTCCGCGCTCGTCCGCTGCCCGCACTGCGACGCGCGGGCCGTCCGCACCGGGCGGCAGGTGGCGTGCGGCGGCTGCGGCCACGTCCGGACGGCCGGGCACTCCTTCCACGGCCCGGTCCAGGTCGTCGTCGAGGGCCGTTGCGGCAGCTGCGGCCGGGCGGCCCGGCGCGAGGTCGAACGGCCCCGGTGGCCCGACACCGTCCGGGCGCTGGCGCTGCGCTGCCCGTGCGGCACGCTCGGCAGCCACCCGGTCGCGGTGTACCCGTCCTGGTGGCGCAACCAGGGCACCGACCCGGTCTCCGGCCTGCCGCTGTGGCTCCGCGCCGACCTGCGCGGCCAGGTGGTCTGGGCGCTGGACGCCGAGCACCTGGCCTACCTGGAGGGCATCCTGGGCGGCGAGCCGGGCTTCCGCCCGGGCTCCCGGTACGGCACCCTGGGGAGCCGGCTGCCCGCCTGGATCAAGCAGGCCCGCAGCCGCGACGACGTGCTGCAGCGGCTGCGGCGGCTGCGGGCGCTGCTCGCCGACGCCTGATCCGCTCGCCGCCCACCCGCCGACAGCCGGCACCGGGCACCCCGGTGCCCGCCGGCACCCGGCACCCACCGACAGCCGACACCCGCCGTCCGCCGACACCGATCCGGAGGAACGCCCATGCCGGTGCTCGCCCACCTCAGCGACATCCACCTCGGCCAGGACCACGACGGGGACGGCGGCGCCCGGGCCGAGGCCCGCGCCCGGCAGGTGATGGCCCACCTGGACGCACTGCCCGGCCCGATCGACGCCGTCCTGGTCACCGGCGACATCGCCGACCACGGCCGGCCCGAGGAGTACGCGGCCGCGGCGAAGGTGCTCGCCTCCGACCGCCACCGGGTGCTGCTCTGCCCCGGCAACCACGACGTCCGCGAGGCCTACCGGGCGGGCCTGCTCGGCGAGGAGCCGTCCGCCGCCCCGGTCAACCGGCTGCACGAACTGCCCGGCCTCACCGTGGTGATGTGCGACTCCTCCGTCCCCGGCCGCCCCGAGGGGCGGCTGGACGAGGAGACCCTCGGCTGGCTGGACCGCACGCTCAGCCGCGCCCGCCGGGACGTGCCCGCGGTGGTCGCCTTCCACCACCCGCCGGTGGAGCTGCACGCCCCCTTCGTCGACGCCATCCGGCTGCAGGACGAGGCGCGGGTCGCGGCGGTGCTGCGCTGCCACCCGCAGCTGAGGGCCGTGCTGTGCGGCCACGCCCACACCGCCGCCGTCAGCCGGTTCGCCAACCTCCCGCTGGCCGTCGCGCCCGGCGTGGTCTCCACGGTGGGGCTGCCCTGGGAGGGCGGTGCGGACATCCTGTTCGACCAGCCGCCGATGGTCGCCTTCCACGTCCTGGACGAGGGCGGCCGCCTCACCACCCACCACCGGGTGGTGGTCTGAGCCGCGGCCGTGAGACGTCCGGCCCGGCCGGAACGATCAAGCCTTAGCATCGCGGTACCCGCTGCTCCGTAGGAGGACCGCCGATGCCCCGCCGCCTCGCCGCCGACCTGGTCGTGCCCGACCGCCTGCACCTCGCCGAGAGCCCGCTCTGGGACGACCGGGCCGGGGTGCTGCGCTGGGTCGACATCCTGTCCGGGCACGTGCACGGCTGGGACCCGAGGACGGGGGAGCGGACGTTCTTCGCCGCCGGACTCCCGGTCGGCGCGGTGCTGTTGCGGGCGGCCGGAGGCCTGCTGCTGGCCGTCGCCGACGGCTTCGCGGTGCTGGACGGGGGCCGGCTGACCCGGATCGCCGACCTCGACCCGGCCGGCGGCCTGCTGCGGATGAACGACGCCGTCTGCGACCCGCAGGGCCGGGTCTTCGCCGGGACGATGGCCTACTCGCACGAGCCCGGCGGCGGCAGCCTGTACCGGCTGGACGCCGACCACTCCGTGCACACCGTGCTGCCCGCCGTCACCATCTCCAACGGCCTCGACTGGTCGCCGGACGGTGCCACCGCCTACTACGCCGACAGCCCCACCCGTGAGCTCCGCGCCTACCGGTACCAGGACGGGCGGCTGCTCGACCCGGAGCCGTTCGCCGCGTTCACCGACGGTGTCCCGGACGGCGTCGCGGTCGACGCGGAGGGCGGTGTCTGGGTGGCCGTCGCCTTCGCGGGCGAGATCCACCGCTACCTGCCGGACGGCACGCTCGACCTGGTGGTCGACGTCCCGGCGACGATGACCACCAGCTGTGCGTTCGGCGGCCCGGACCTGGACACCCTGTACATCACCACGGCGACCGAGAACCTCTCGCCCGCCGACCTGGCCGCCCAGCCGACCGCCGGCGGCATCTTCGCCTGCGTTCCGGGCGTCCGGGGCCGCGCGGCCGGCCGCTTCGCCGGCTGAGGCCCCGGCCCCGGGGCCGGGCCCCGGTCAGAAGGCGAAGACGGTGCCGGTGGCCCGGCGCAGGATGCAGGCGTTGGCGAACTCCTGCGACCAGTGCACCCGGCGGCCGTCCCAGAGGCCGTCGGCGGCCGCGGTCACCGGCTGGTAGACCATCGGGCAGAGCGCGCTTCCGCGGGGCAGCCGGTCGAGGTCGCCGCCGGCCGCCGCCAGCTCGGCGCAGGCCCGGGCGGCGGCCGGGTGGCCGCCGCCGGGGACACCGGAGCAGAGCAGTTCGGTCCGCCGCTCGCCGGCCGACAGCACCAGCCGGGACGGCACGGCGCGGGCCGAGGCCGCCGGCGGCACGGGCAGCAGGAGCAGGGCGAGGGCGGCCGCGGCCGCACCGGCGATGGGGCGCATGGCGCATCCGTACCAGGCCGCGGGCGCCATCGGTGGGACGGTCACCCACAGGTGGGCGAGCCGTCCGGTCCGGCCCGGAACTTGAAGAACTCTCCGCAGTCTTGGATCCTGGATTTCCCGGGCCGTTTCCCGGGGTGGCGGGCCGGCGCCGATGCCGGCAACGGAGGTCGGCCGTGACGGACCTGTTCCGCGAGGAGCTCGGGGCGCAGCTGATCCAGGCCCGGGCCGAACTGTCGGCGGCGCTGTCCGCGGGCGACGACGACGGCGTGGACGCCTACCGGGGCCGGATCGCCAGTCTGCTGAGGATCGCCGCCCGGCACGGCATCGAACTGCCGCACACGCCGGACGAAGAGGAAGACGAGGACGACTGAGCATGCCGGTCCCGCTCTACCAGGCCAAGGCGGAGTTCTTCCGCACGCTCGGGCACCCGGCCCGCATCCGCATCCTCGAACTGCTCCAGGACGGTCCGCGCCCGGTGCGCGGCCTGCTGTCGGAGATGGACATCGAGCCGTCCAACCTCTCCCAGCAGCTGGCGGTGCTGCGCCGTACCGGTCTGCTCACCTCGACCCGCGAGGGCAACACCGTGGTGTACGAGCTGAGCACCCCCGACGTGGTGGACCTGCTGCGGGCCGCCCGCCGTATCCTCACCGAGATGATCACCGACCAGGGCACCCTGCTGGCGGAGCTGCGCGCCGGCGGCCGGCTGCCGGCGCCCGAGGATCACCCGGCCGCGGCGACGGTGCGGTAGCCGGCCACCACGCTGTCCAGCAGGCCGGGGAAGCGCTCGGCCAGTTCCTCGGTCCGCAGTCGGTTCATCCTGGAGGTGCCCCGACGGCACTGCCGGATCAGCCCGGCCTCGCGGAGCACCCGGAAGTGGTGCGTGAGCGTCGACTTGGCCACCGGCAGGTCGAAGGCGAGGCAGTTGACCTCCTCGGCACTGTCCGCGAGCGAGGCCACGATGCGCAGCCGCACCGGATCGGCGAGCGCGTGCAGCACGGCCTCCAGCCGGATCTCCCCGACGGCCGGCTCGGGCAGGGCGGTGGCGCCGCGGGCGCTGCTGTCGGTCACGGTCCCCATGGTACGAGAGCCCTTCCCGATGGTTCGAGAATCATCGTAGTTTGACATCCTTCGTAGTACGAGAGTTATCGTACCTATCCAGCTGCCGCTGCCGCACGCCGAAGGAGCCGCCGTGAGCGCCCTGTTCGAGCCGATCACCCTCCGCTCGCTGACCATTCCCAACCGCGTCTGGCTCTCCCCGATGTGCATGTACTGCGCCGCCGCCGACGGCCCGGACCAGGGCGTCGCCACCGACTTCCACCTCGCCCACCTCGGGGCGCGGGCAGCCGGCGGCGCCGGACTGGTCATGGTCGAGGCGACGGGCATCCGCCCGGACGGCCGGATCACGCCGTACGACCTCGGCCTGTGGAACGACCGGCAGCAGGCGGGCCTCGCCCGGATCGCCGCGCTGATCCGCCGGCACGGCTCGGTACCGGCGATCCAGCTGGGCCACGCCGGCCGCAAGGCCTCCAGCCGGCGGCCGACCGACGGCTCCGGCCCGCTCGCCCCGGCCGACGGCGGCTGGCCCACCGTCGGCGCCTCCCCGGTCGCCTTCGGCGACCACCCGGCGCCCGCCGAGCTGACCGTCGAGCAGATCGCCCTGCTGGTGGCGGACTTCGCCGCCGCGGCGGCGCGAGCGGCGGCGGCCGGCTTCCGGGCGGTCGAGATCCACGGTGCGCACGGCTACCTGGTGCACTCCTTCCTGTCGCCGCACTCCAACCACCGCACCGACGGCTATGGAGGCTCGTTCGCAGGGCGGTCCCGGTTCGCCCGGGAGGTGGCCGCCGCCGTCCGCGCCGTCTGGCCGGACGACCTGCCGGTGTTCTTCCGCGTCTCGGCCAGCGACTGGCTGGAGGCGGGCAGCGGCTGGACGCCGGAGGAGACCGTGCTGCTCGCCAAGGAGCTGGCGGCGATCGGCATCGACCTGGTCGACGTCTCCAGCGGCGGCATCTCCCCGGACGCCCGGATCGCCCTCGGCCCCGGCTACCAGGTGCCGTTCGCCGAGCAGATCCGCTCCGGGGCGGGCCTGCCGGTGAGCGCGGTCGGCCTGATCACCGAGCCGGCGCAGGCCGAGGAGGTCGTCGCCTCCGGGCGGGCCGACGCGGTCATGATGGGCCGTGAGCTGCTGCGCGACCCGTACTGGCCGCTGCACGCCGCGCGCGGGCTCGGCGCGGAACGCCGCTGGCCGCAGGAGTTCGCCTACGCGGTCGGCCCGCGCGGCTGACGGACCGGCGGAGCGTCAGTTCCGCAGCGGCGCCCGGCCCGCAGCCCGGCGCCGCCGGGGGTCCCGGCTGCCGTCCAGCGGCGAGGCGGAGTTCGGTGCGCGCCTTCGCTGCGCGGCGATCTGGCGCGAGATCAGGATCTCCAGCAGGCTCCAGACCGTCCCGAACACGCCGAGCGCCATGGCGAACAGCGCCAGCGGCAGCAGCGCGGCGTGCGCGTACGAGGCGAGCACCGCGATCGTCAGCGCCACCAGGGTCAGCGAGAAGCTCAGCAGGGCCCGGACGGCGGCGGCCCGCACCTCGTCCGGTAACCGGCGGCGTACGGCGGACATCGGGGACCCCCAGCGCGAAGGTGAGTAGGTGACGCGCCCCTGCGCGCCCCACCGGCAACCCTGCCCCACCCTGCGCCCGGCATGCCCGGGAAGTCGCCGATCCGTCCGGAAATTCCGCGCGTGTCCGGGGACGAACCTCAGCCCAGGGTCGCGTCCAGCTCGTCGCGCGCCCCCTCGACGATGGTGCGCATCGCCCGTTCGGCACCCTCGGCGTCCCCGGCGCAGATCGCCGCCGCCACCTCCTGGTGCAGCCGCACGGCGTACGGCTCGGGCCGGTGCGGCATCAGGTGGTGCTCGGTCCGGCCGGTCAGCACGGCGCCGACGGAGTCGCCGAGGTGCGCGAACATCTCGTTGCCCGAGGCGCGCAGCACCGTCGAGTGGAAGGCGATGTCGTGCTGCAGGAAGGCCTCCAGGTCGGCCTCCCGGGCGGTCACCGCCAGCTCGGTCGCCAGCGCGCTCAGCTCCCGCCGGTCGTCGTCGCCGGCGTTCCGGGCGGCCAGCGAGGCCGCCGCCGGCTCCACCGCGAGCCGCAGCGCGCCGAGCGAGCGCAGTTGGGCAGAGCGGTCGGCGCCGGCGAGCCGCCAGCGGATCACCGTCGGGTTGAAGACGTCCCAGCCGGACTTCGGCCGGACGGTGATGCCCACCCGCCGCTTGGCGGCGACCATCCGCATCGACTCCAGGATCCGCACCGCCTCGCGCACCACCGTGCGCGACACCCGGTAGCGCTCCTCCAGCTCCTCCGCCCGCAGCACCGAGCCCTCGGGGATCTCCCCGGAGGCGATGGCCGGACCGAGGTCCGCGAGCAGTCGGCCGGGCAGGCCCTGGATCTCCATCGGGCCAGCCTATCGGGGCGCAAAAGTATGACGATTCCGCCACGGCTACTTGAATAAGTCATACCTTTGCGCGAAGGTTGGCCGCGGATCAGGCAGAACAGGAGCACCACCATGGCTCTCAGCGTCGAGGACCAGGCCGCCGAGCACCCGCCCGTCATCGTGGTGATGGGCGTCTCCGGCGTCGGCAAGACCACCGTCGCCCGGCTGCTCGCCGAGCGGCTCGGCCTGCCGTACGCCGAGGCCGACGACTTCCACCCGGCGGCGAACATCGCCAAGATGACCGCCGGCACCCCGCTCGACGACGAGGACCGCGCGCCCTGGCTGCGCGCCCTCGGCGGCTGGCTCGGCGAGCAGGCCCGGGCCGGCAGCGGAGGGGTCGTCACCTGCTCGGCGCTCAGGCGCCGCTACCGCGACACCCTGCGCGCGGCCTGCCCCGACGCCTTCTTCCTGCACCTCAGCGGCGGCCACGACCTCGTTCGGGACCGCCTCGCCCACCGGGTCGGGCACTTCATGCCGACCTCGCTCCTCGACTCCCAGTACGCCCTGCTCGAAGTCCTCCAGCCGGACGAGCGCGGCGCCGTACTGGACGTCGGCCCCACCCCCGCAACCCTCGTCGAGTCGGCCGCAGCCCTGCTGGGCCATGTCAACGGAGACCTCGCGTGACCCCCACCTCCCTGCTCGCAGCGGCCGCACCGGTCCTGCCGCACACCGACAGCAACGGCAGACTGCTGGTCGCGGTCCTGCTCAGCATCGGCGCCATCGTGCTGCTGATCACCAAGCTGAAGCTGCACCCCTTCCTCGCCCTCACCCTCGGCTCCGGCCTGCTCGCGGCCGTCGCCGCCGTCCCCTTCGACAAGCTGCTGACCAGCTTCTCCACCGGCTTCGGCAGCACCGTCGCGGGCGTCGGCCTGCTCATCGGCCTCGGCGCGATGCTCGGCAAGCTGCTCGCCGACTCGGGCGGCGCCAACACCATCGCGGACACCGTGCTGGCCCGGACGGGCAAGCGGGGGCTGCCCTGGGCGATGGCGCTGATCGCGGCCGTCCTGGGCCTGCCGCTCTTCTTCGAGGTCGGCGTCGTCCTGCTGATCCCGATCGTGCTGCTGGTCGCGCGCCGCGGCAACGTCCCGCTGATGCGGGTCGGCATCCCCGCCCTCGCCGGCCTCTCCGTCCTGCACGGCCTGGTGCCCCCGCACCCGGGCCCGCTGGTCGCGGTCGACGCGCTCAAGGCGGACCTCGGCGTCACCCTCGCGTTCGGCCTGCTGATCGCCGTCCCCACGCTGATCGTGGCCGGGCCGCTGTTCGCCCGGATCGCCGAGCGCTGGGTGGGCCCGCTCGCGGTGCCCGCCACCCCCGGCACCGACTCGGCCGGCGGCACCGACGGACCCGCCGCCGACGGCGACGGCATCCCGCACGGGACCGCCCCGGCCGGCACCGGCTCCGGCTCCGGCACGGCGACCGCCACCCGTACGGCGCTGCCCACGACCGCCGCCCCCGGGCACGCCCCGCGGTTCGGCGCGGTGCTCGGCACCATCCTGCTGCCGGTCGTGCTGATGCTCGGCAAGGCCCTGGTGGACGTGGTCGTGGACGACCCGAAGGCCGGCGTCCAGCGGCTCCTCGACTTCATCGGCTCGCCGCTGATCGCGCTGCTCGCCGCCGTGCTGCTCGGCATGGTCACCCTCGGCCGGGCGGCCGGCTTCACCAAGGGCCGGGTCTCCGACACCGTCGCCAAGTCGCTCGGCCCGATCGCCGGCATCGTCTTCATCGTCGGCGCGGGCGGCGGCTTCAAGCAGACCCTGATCGACGTCGGCGTCGGCCAGGCCGTCAGCGCGTGGGCCACCGACTGGCACGTCTCCGCCCTGCTGCTCGGCTGGCTGATCGCCGTCCTGATCCGGCTGGCCACCGGCTCCGCCACGGTGGCGACCATCACCGCGGCCGGCATCGTCGCCCCGCTCGCCGCCGGTATGTCGAGCAGCCACTCCGCCCTGCTGGTCCTCGCGATCGGCGCCGGCTCGCTCTTCTTCTCGCACGTCAACGACGCGGGCTTCTGGCTGGTCAAGGAGTACTTCGGGATGAGCGTCGGGCAGACCGTGAAGTCCTGGTCGGTGATGGAGACGGTCATCTCCGTCACCGCGCTCGCCCTGAGCCTGCCGCTCAGCCTGATCGTCTGATCCCCCGACCGACAGCGGGCCCGCCCCGCGCTGCCTGCCCC
>NZ_JBHWBW010000223.1:4168-12046 GCF_042735675.1 Kitasatospora sp. NPDC059571 | reverse complement strand
GTGCGCGCGCGCCGGGGGGGCGCGGGGGGTGCCCCCGACGGTGGGGGGCCCCCCGCCTGTGGCGAGCCCCCGGGTCTGTTGGGGGCCCGGGGGGGCCCCCCCGCGGGTGGCGGCGCCGCCGCCCGAGTCGTCGCCGGAGGCGGCCAGCACGCCCGCGGTGACCAGGACGGCCAGCGCGGCGGCGCCGGCCCCGGCGCGGACGAGCAGGGTGCGGCGGCCGGGCCCGTGGTCGGCGGAGACCACCGAGGCGGCCGCGGCCCGCGCACGGTCGGCGAACGAGCGCGGTCCGGCCTCGGCCGACCGGTCCTCGTCCTCGGCGCGGTACCCGCCGTCCGGCGCACCGATCGGCGCGTACCCGGGGGGCTCGGCGGAGGAGGTCGGGAAGCCGACGGTCAGGGCGTCCGGCCGGTCGTCGGCGGCCGGCTCGTGAGGCTCGTAGGCGGCCGTCGGGAAGTCGCCGGCGCCCGGTGCGTAGGGCGACGAGTCGGTCTGGCCGGCCGGGTAGCCCGGCTGCTCGGCGTAGCCCTGCTGCTCGGTGCCCGCGGCGTAGCCCTGCTGCTCGGTGCCACCCGTGCCGTACCCGCCGTACGCGTCGGTGCCCGGGTACGCCTGGCCGGCCGCGAACGGGTCGGCCGGGCTCTGGGTGCCGCCCGTCTGGTAGGCGTCGGTCGGGTAGGCCCCGGCCTGATAGGCGCCGTAGGGGTCGGCCGCCTGGTAGCCCGCGGCGCCGCCGTACGGATCGGCCGGAGCGTAGGGTGCCGCCGGTGCGTACGGGTCGGCGGGCTGGGCCGCGGTCTGACCGCTCGCGTAGTAGTCGGCGTAGCCGGCGGCGCTGTGCCCGGGGGCCCACGCGGAGTCCGGCTGGGCCTGCCAGCCCTGCTGCTGGCCGGCGGCCCAGGCGTCGGCGGGCTGCTCCGGCTGCTGGGGGTACCAGGCCTGCTGCTGGTGCTCGTGGCCGCCGGGCTGCTGCCCGTCCGTGCCGCCGTGCGGGTACCCCTGGTCGTAGGTCCGGGGAGGGTCCTGAGGCATGCGTTCCGTCCGTCCCGACTGCTGCTGCAAGCCGCCAGCATCTCATGGCGGCCGGCGGGCCCTGCCGGGCACGGGGGCGGTACGGACCTGACCGCGGCTCAGGAAGGGTTCAGGAGACGGTCCGCAGAACCTCGTCGATCCTGGCCGCGAGGGTGGCGTCGAGGCCGGTCAGACCCCCTGCGCTGTGGGTGGAGAGGGCGAAGCGCAGGGTGCGCCAGCGGATGTCGATGTCGGGGTGGTGGTCGAGTTCCTCGGCGGCCACCGCGACGGTGTCCACGACCCGGATCGCGGTCGGGAAGCTCGCGGTCTCCGCGGTGCGGACGATCGACTCCCCCTCGCGGTGCCAGTCCGGCAGCGCGGCCAGGGCGGTGGCGATCTCGTCCTCGGTCAGCCGGGTGCGGCTCATCGGTCAGCTCTCCGTCGGTCGGTCGGGCGGTGCAGGGCGGGCGGCGTCCGGGAGCGGTCGCGCCTCCCGGGAGCACTCCCAGGAGCATAGGAAGGGGGCGGCCGCGGGGGCGGGAGGCGGCGCCCGGCGTTCGGCTGCTTTCCGCCGCGGCGGGACGGGCCCGGCTCAGCTGAGCAGGAGCCGGGTGACCGCGGCCAGGCCGACCACCACGATGACCGAGCGCAGCACCGGCGGCGGCAGCCGGCGGCCGACGCGGGCGCCGAGCTGGCCGCCGGCCACCGAGCCGACGGCGATGAGCACGACGGCCGTCCAGTCGATCGGGGCGACGAAGAGGAAGAAGACCGCGGCGACGCCGTTGACGATCAGCGCGAGCACGTTCTTGACGCCGTTGATCCGCTGCATGTCGTCCTGGAGCAGCATGCCCATCATGGCGAGCAGCAGGACGCCCTGGGCGGCGCCGAAGTAGCCGCCGTACACGCCGGCCAGCAGCACGCCGGTGAACAGCAGCGGGCCGGCCCCGTCCGTCCCTCCGGCCGGGTGGTCGGCGCCCTGGCGGCGGGCGGCCACCGCGCGGGCGACCCGCGGCTGCAGGACGACCAGCACGAGGGCGATCAGGATCAGCACCGGGACGATCGCGCCGAAGGCCTTGCCGGGCAGCAGGACGAGCAGCCAGGCGCCGAGCAGGCCGCCGATCAGCGAGCCGGTGCCCAGGCGCAGCAGGCGGCGGCGCTGGCCGGCGAGTTCGCGGCGGTAGCCGATGGCGCCGGAGAGCGAGCCGGGGACGAGTCCGAGCGTGTTGGAGACGTTGGCGGTGACCGGCGGCAGGCCGAGCGCGAGCAGGACCGGGAAGGTGATGAGGGTGCCCGAGCCGACGATGGTGTTGATGGTGCCGGCGCCGACGCCGGCGAGCAGGACCGCCAGGCCCTCCCAGACCGTCATGAGTGTTGTCCTTCCGTGAACCTGTCGGAAGGATCATCCTGACACCCGGTGCGGGAAGGCCAGGGGGCGTCCGGGATGCGGAACGGCCGAGGGCCCGTTCCGTCGCGGAACAGGCCCTCGGCGCAAGGGTGGTGACCGGGATCACTCCGGGTCGATGGTGGGGTACTCCCGGGTCGGCTCGGTCCGCGGGCGGGCGAGCGGCTTGGTGGTGGTGTCCACCGGGCGGGGGGCCGCCGGCGCGGAGCCGTTGCCGTTGCTGCCGCCGGCCATGCCGGTGAACGCGCCGCCGAGGCCCTTGAGCGCGTCGCCGACCTCGCTGGGGATGATCCAGAGCTTGTTGGAGTCGCCCTGGGCGAGCTGCGGCAGGGTCTGCAGGTACTGGTAGGCGAGCAGCTTCTGGTCGGCGTCGCCCTCGTGAATGGCCTCGAAGACCGTCCGGATCGCGGCGGCCTCACCGTCGGCCTTCAGCACGGCGGCCTGCGCCTCGCCCTCGGCCTGGAGGACGGCGGCCTGCTTCTCGCCCTCGGCGCGCAGGATCTGGGCCTGCCGGGCGCCCTCGGCGGTGAGGATCGCGGCGCGCTTGTCGCGGTCGGCGCGCATCTGCTTCTCCATCGAGTCCTGGATGGAGGTCGGCGGCTCGATCGCCTTCAGCTCGACGCGGTTGACGCGGATGCCCCAGCGGCCGGTGGCCTCGTCCAGGACGCCGCGCAGGCCGGCGTTGATGACCTCGCGGGAGGTCAGCGTCGACTCCAGGTCCATCGAGCCGATGATGTTGCGCAGCGTGGTGACGGTGAGCTGCTCGATCGCCTGGATGTAGCTGGCCACCTCGTAGGTGGCGGCCCGCGGGTCGGTCACCTGGTAGTAGATGACGGTGTCGATGTTGACGACGAGGTTGTCCGAGGTGATGACCGGCTGCGGCGGGAACGGCACGACCTGCTCGCGCAGGTCGATCCGGTTGCGGATGGTGTCGATGAACGGCACCACGATGTTCAGGCCCGCGCTCAGCGTGCGGGTGTAGCGGCCGAACCGCTCCACGATCGCCGCGCTGGCCTGCGGGATCACCTGGATCGTCTTGATCAGCGCGATGAAGGCCACCACGACCAGGACGACCAGCACGATGAGGACGGGTTCCACGATTCTCCCCTAGACGACCAGGGCGGTCGCGCCCTGGATTTCGACGACGTCGACCTGCTGACCCGGCTCGAAGACGCTGCCGGGATCGAGCGCGCGAGCCGACCAGATCTCACCGTTGAGCTTGATCCGGCCGCCCTCCCCGTCGACCTTCTCCTGTACCACTGCGGTGGCGCCGGTGAGCGCCTCGATGCCGGTGCGGATCGTCGGACCCTGCTTCAACTGGCGGTAGGCGATGGGCCGGACGAACACCAGCAGGGCGACCGAGACGCCCACGAAGACCAGGAACTGCGGGACGACCCCGGCGCCGAGCGCGGCGGTGCCCGCGGCCGCGGCCGCGCCGATCGCGAACATGGCGAACTCCGGCATCGCGGTCATCACCAGCGGTATGCCGAGGCCTACGGCGGCGAGGAGCCACCAGATCCAGCTGTCCACGGGGCCATCCTAGGGACGAGTGCACCTGTGACGCGTAGCTTCCCGCAGGTGAAGAGGCGGAAACCGGTCGTGCGTGCGGACGGCCGCGGGTTCAGCGGAGTTCAGTGGTTCAGGCCGCCGGCGGGAGGGCCGGCGGCCCGGTGTCCGGACGGGCTCAGCCGAGCGGCAGGCCCTGCGCCGACCAGCGGTCGCCGTGGCGCTCCAGGGTCAGCGGCAGGCCGAAGCAGAGCGACAGGTTGCGGGCGGTCAGCTCGGTGTCGATCGGGCCGGCGGTCAGCACCTTGCCCTGACGGATCATCAGCACGTGGGTGAAGCCCGGTGCGATCTCCTCGACGTGGTGGGTGACCATCGCCATGGAGGGCGCGTACTCGTCCTGGGCGAGCGCGCCGAGCCGGCGCACCAGGTCCTCGCGGCCGCCGAGGTCGAGGCCGGCGGCCGGCTCGTCGAGCAGCAGCAGCTCGGGGTCGGTCATCAGGGCGCGGGCGATCAGGGTGCGCTTGCGCTCGCCCTCGGAGAGGGTGCCGAAGCGGCGGGTGGTGTAGCCGGCCATGCCCATCCGGTCGAGCAGCACCAGCGCACGGGCCTCGTCGCTGACCTCGTACTGCTCGTTCCAGGTGGCGGTCATGCCGTACGCGGCGGTGAGGACGGTCTGCAGCACGGTCTGCTCGCCGGGGAGCTTGTCGAACATGGCGGCGCTGGCCAGGCCGATCCGGGCGCGCAGCTCGAAGACGTCGACCGAGCCGAGCTTCTCGCCGAGGACGGCCGCGGTGCCGGAGGTCGGGAAGAGGTACGTGGAGGCCACCTGCAGCAGGGTGGTCTTGCCGGCGCCGTTCGGGCCCAGGATCACCCAGCGCTCGCCCTCGGCCACCGACCAGGAGACCTGGTCGATCAGCGCGCGCCCCTCCCGGACCACGGAAACGTCCACCAGCTCCAGCACGTCACTCATGCCTACGCCTTCCCCAATGCAGATTTCGGCCGTCCGAGGTCCGGCGGCATCGGGTCCTCGGGGTGCGGTCCACTCGTCTCGACAAGTCGGTGCGCGCGGGCAGCGTACTCCGCCGGTCGGTAGGGGCGGGGACGGGGTGCGCCGCAGCACTCCCCCAACCTACGCCACGCGGATGGCCGCACAGTCCGTAGGCTGGCTGGATGCACGCCACACCCGCCGCCAATCCCTACCAGGAGCCGCGTTCGGCGCGGCTCACCGCCTGGGGCAACGCCCTGCTGGCCGGGTCCGTGCCGCCGGACGACGCCGCCACGGCCGTGCTCGGCGAGGACGAGTCGCACCGCGTCACCGGGCTGCCGGGCGACGCCGAGGGCGACCTGCACGGCCTCACCTGGGCGCTCGGGCGGCTGCGCGTCCTGGGGGTGGCCGGCCTGCGGCTCGCGCTGCCCGCCCCCGGGCACCCGCTCGGCCTGACCGGCCCGGCGCCGTTCAACACGGCGGCGATGGCGGCCGGGGAGGCCGTCCTCGCGGTGGGTGCGCCGCTCGGGCTGGTGCCCGAGGTCGAGGAGTACGGCCCGGCCGGGGACCGCGGGGTTCGGGTGCTGTGGCGGTGCGCCACGGTGAACGACGGGCCGCCCGCGGACGTGCCCTCGCTGCACGAGGCGGAGTTCGAGCTGGCGGACGGGATGCGGCGGACCACCGAGATGCTGACCCGGCTGGACGTGGCCGGCGCCGGGCCGCAGGCGCTGCGGGCGTTGGAGGCGTACCGGCGGCGCGGCCACGCGGAGCTGCTCGCCCCCGGCTACCCGCCGCGGGCGGTGCGGGTTCTGCAGTCCGCCCAGCAGGTGTCGGCGCTGCTGGGGATCGCGGCGGGCGGGCACGGCGCGGCGGTGTCGGCCTCGGAGATGGCCGCCCGGCGCGAGGTGCTCGCCCCGCTGGAGCGGACCGCCCGGCGGGCCCGGGTGGCGGCGTACAACGCTCTGGTGGACGAGCCCCGCTAGGGCTCGTCCGACCTCGCCGCGGGGTCTCAGGCCTCGCCGTTGCGGACGGCCCACAGGGCGGCCTGGGTGCGGTCGGCGAGGTCCAGCTTCATCAGGATGTTCGAGACGTGGGTCTTCACGGTCTTCTCGGAGAGGTGGAGCGCCCGGGCGATCTCCCGGTTGGAGCGGCCGTCCGCGATGTGGCCGAGGACCTCGCGCTCGCGGTCGGTCAGGGTGCCGCCGCGGCCCTGCGCGGGGCGCGGGCCGTCGTCGGAGAGCAGCGCCTCGGCCAGCTCGGGCTGGAGGAGCACGTGCCCGGCGTGCACCGAGCGGATGGCGCCGGCCAGCGCCTCCGGGTCGACGTCCTTGTAGACGTACCCGGCCGCGCCGGCCCGCAGCGCGGGCACCATCGTGCGGTGCTCGGTGAAGCTGGTGACGATCAGGATCCGGGCCGGACTGCCCTCCGCCTTCAGCGTCTTGAGCGCCTCGATGCCGTCCGTCCCGGGCATCTTGAGGTCCATCAGCACCACGTCGGGGGCGAGTTCGCGGGCGCGCTCGACGCCCTCGGCGCCGTCGGCGGCCTCGCCGACCACCTCGATGTCGTCCTGGACCTCCAGGAAGGTGCGCAGCCCGCGCCGGACGACCTGGTGGTCGTCGACCAGCAGCACGCGGATCGGTGAGGCGGCGTCAGACACCGGGGACCTCCATCTCGACGACCGTCCCCTTGCCCGGGGCCGACTCCAGGGTGAGGGTGCCGCCGACGGCGGCGGCGCGGTCGCGCATCGACACCAGGCCGAGGTGGCGGCCGGCCCGGCGGACGGACTCCGGGTCGAAGCCGCAGCCGTCGTCGGCGATCCGCAGCACGGCGCCGCGGGCCGCCGTCCCGGTGAGCGAGACCCGGACGCTCCGGGCCCCGGAGTGCCGCAGCGCGTTGTGCAGGGCCTCCTGGGCGACCCGCAGCACGGCGGCCTCCTGGGCCGCGGGCAGCGCCCTGACCTGCCGGGCCTCGAAGGCGACGGCGGCGGTGTGCGCCCGGTCGAGCACCTGGACCTGGGAGGCGAGGGTCGCGGTCAGGCCGTCCTCCTCCAGGGCGGCGGGGCGCAGCTCGACGACCACGGCGCGCAGTTCGTCGGCGGCCTCGGCGGCGAGCCGGGCGACCTCGGCGAGTTCGGCCCGGGCGCGGGCCGGGTCGCGGTCGACGAGGGTGGCGGCGGCCTTCGCGGTGAGGCGCAGCGAGAAGAGCTTCTGCGCGACGGCGTCGTGCAGGTCGTGGGCGATCCGGGCGCGCTCGCCGGCCAGGGTGAGCTCGCGGCTGCGCTCGTACAGGCGGGCGTTGGAGAGGGCGAGCGCGGCGTGCGCGGCCAGGATCCGGAGCAGTTCCTCGTCGTGGGCGGTGAAGCCGCCGGCCTTGTTGGCGAGGAAGACGGCGCCGAGGATCTCGCCGCCGTCGACGATCGGCATGCCGAGGAAGTCGGTCATCTCCGGGTGGGCGGCGGGCCAGCCCTCGAAGGCGGGTGCCCGGCGGACGTCGGTGAGCCGGGTGGGTGTCGGGTCGTGCAGCATGGTGGCGAGGACGCCGTGCTGGCGCGGCAGCGGGCCGATGGCCCGCCACTGCTCGTCGCTGACGCCGTCCACCACGAACTGGGCGAAGCCGCCGTGGTCGTCGGGCACGCCGAGCGCGGCGTACTCGGCGCCGAGCAGGGCGCGGGCGGAGGCGGTGATCCGCCGCAGGACCTCGCGGACCTCCAGGTGGCCGCTCATGGCGAGCACGGCGGTGCTGATCGCCTCGATCCCGCCCAGGCAGGGGTCGCAGGCCGGTACGGGTTCGTGCGGCGGCATGCCCCCACGCTACCGCCGCCCGCGCGGGCCGGGCATGAGGCGGCAGGTCTAGGACCAGCGGCCTACGACGGCGGGGGGGGCCCCCCCGGGGGGGGGGGGGGGCCCGCGGGGGGGGGGGGTGAGGTGGGGAGCCATGTTCTTGTCGTCAGAGGGGAGGGGGGGCGGGTAGGGGTGTA
>NZ_JBHWBW010000223.1:0-4158 GCF_042735675.1 Kitasatospora sp. NPDC059571 | reverse complement strand
GCCCCCCCCGCCCCCGCGGGGGGGGAGTTCGGGCGCAGTTTATGGCACGGGCCCTCCCCCCGGCGGGGCGCCCCCCGGCGTGGTGGGGTGCCCCCCCCTCGGCTGCTGCGGTGCCGGGGTCAGCCCTTCTGCATGACCTCGGGCTCGTGGCGGCGCAGGAAGCGCTGCACGAGGAGGGCGAGGCCGATCGAGATGACGATCAGGGCGAGCCAGTTGAGGATCAGGTGGCCCGCGGTGTGGTCCCAGAGCGGGTCGACGATCGGCTTGGGCGGGCGGGTCTCGGTGAAGCTGACGGCCGAGGTGTGGGCCAGGTCGAGGGTGTTGCCGCTCGCGGCGAGGCCCCAGCGGCCGGGCATCAGCCAGGCGAACTGCTCCAGGCCGGGCTTGTCGAAGACCTGGAAGATCGCGCCGGTGAAGACCATCTGGACGATGGCGAACATGACCAGCAGCGGCATGGTCTTCTCGGCGGTCTTGACCAGGGCCGAGATGGTGAGGCCGACCAGCATCGAGGTGAAGCTGAGCAGGATCACGCCGATCGCCATCTCGGCGGCCGGCATGCTCTTGAGCAGCACGCCCTCGGCGGGCAGGGTGCGGGTCTTGAAGGCGATCGCCGAGATGACGCCGCCCTGGAGGAAGCTGACCAGGCCGAGCACCACGATCTTGGAGACCAGATAGGCGGAGCGGGACAGGCCGGTGGCGCGTTCCCGTTCGTAGATCGCCCGTTCCTTGATGAGTTCGCGGACCGAGTTGGCGGAGCCGGACAGGCAGGCGCCGAAGGCCACCACGAGCAGGATCATCTTGGCCACGTCGTTGCGGCCCGAGACGCAGGCGGCCAGGCCGCAGTGGTCGGGGATCAGCACCGAGACGCCGCCGAGGACCAGCGGCAGGATCAGCGACAGCAGCATGAAGCCCTTGTCGGAGCCGATCACCGCCAGGTAGCGGCGGATCAGCGTCCACAGCTGGGAGCCCCAGCTCTGCGCCTTCGGCGGGCGGACCTGGGCGACCGGCACGCTCGGGGCGGTGTGCTGCACCGGGGCGTCCACGTCGGCCGAGTACTGCCGGTAGTGGACCGAGCCCTTGTAGCGGCCGGCCCAGTCGTGGTCGGGGTAGTTCTCGAAGGCCTGGAAGACGTCGGCCCAGGTCTCGTAGCCGAAGAAGTGCAGGGCCTCCGACGGCGGGCCGAAGTACGCCACCGAGCCGCCCGGCGCCATGACCAGCAGCCGGTCGCAGAGGGCGAGTTCGGCCACCGAGTGGGTGACCACCAGGACCGTGCGGCCGTCGTTGGCCAGGCCGCGAAGGGTCTGCATGACCTCGCGGTCCATGCCCGGGTCCAGGCCCGAGGTGGGCTCGTCCAGGAAGATCAGCGAGGGCTTGGTGAGCAGCTCCAGGGCGACCGAGACGCGCTTCTGCTGGCCGCCGGAGAGCGCGGTGATCCGGTTGTCGGCGCGCTTGTCCAGGCGCAGCTCGAAGAGCACCTCGTCGATCCGGCGCTCGCGCTCGGCGGGCTCGGTGTCGCCGGGGAAGCGCAGCCGGGCGGCGTACTTGAGGCCGCTGCGGACGGTGAGCTCCTTGTGCAGGATCTCCGACTGGGGCACCAGGCCGATCCGCGAGCGGAGCTCGGCGAACTGCCGGTACAGGTTGTGGTTGTCGTACAGCACCTCGCCGCGGTCGGCCGGGCGGTAGCCGGTGAGGGCGCGCAGCAGGGTGGACTTGCCGGAGCCGGACGGGCCGATGACGGCGACCAGCGACTTCTCCGGGACGGAGAAGGAGACGTCGTTCAGCAGGATCTTCTTGCCGCCCTTGTGCTCGACCTCGACGGTCAGGTGGCGGGCGGAGAAGGTGACGGCGCCGGTGTCGACGAACTCCTGCAGCTGGTCGCCGACCAGGACGAAGCTGGAGTGGCCGACCGTCAGGCGGTCCTGCGGGCCCATCAGCTGGCGCTGCACCGGCTGGCCGTTGAGGAAGATGCCGTTGTGGCTGCCGAGGTCGACGATCTCCCAGCGGCCGTCGCCGAGCTGGCGGAGTTCGGCGTGGTGGCGGGAGACCTGGAGGTCGGAGACGACGATGTCGTTGTCGAGCGCGCGGCCGATCCGGATGGTGCGCATGCCCGCGGTGAGGTTGCGGACCATGGTCGGGTTGCCGAGCCCGGCGGCGGCCGGCGGCTGCTGGCCGCCCTGCTGCGCGGGGATCGGGGCGTGCTGCGGGTAGCCCTGCTGCGCGACGGCGGGCTGCGGCGCCGGGGTGTCCCACTGCTGGTGCACGGGCGGCTGCGGGGGCCAGGGCTGCTGCTGGGCGGCGGGCGGCGGCGCGGCGCGGCTGGTGACCGCCTCGTGCACGCCGATCGGCTGGGCGGGCGCGCCGGCGGGGGCGGAGAAGGCCAGCCGGGGGCCGTTCTCGGCGTTGCCGAGGTTGACGACGGCGCCGGCGAACAGCGGCGCCAGCTGGGTGCGGGCGCCGCCTGCGAACGTGCCGTTGGTGGAGCCGTGGTCCTCCAGCTGCCAGGCGGCCCCGTCGAAGGAGATGGTGGCGTGCCGCCAGGAGACCCGGGCGTCGTCGAACGGGAAGTCCGAGGCCGGGTCGCGTCCGATGGTGTACGAGCGGCCGGGCTCCAGCACCCGCTGCTGCCCGTTGATATCAAGTACGAGTTGCGGCACTGTCCGCCTGCCCCGCTCTCTCGGTCCCCCGATTGGCTCCCCGTCGGGGAGTTGCGCATGTGATCTGACGGGGGAATCATTCCAGCCCCGCCGCCGTACCTGAAAGTCACCTCGGGCGGTTGTGACCGCCCGGCAACGAAACCGGGGCGGCCCGGTGGTCGTCCCAGCGTGCGGACGCGGGGCGTGCTCCGGCGGCCCGGCCGGGTAGCGTGGGACTCACCATGAACGCGACTGATCCGGCCGCCGCGCCCCTCCCCGCCCCGCAGCCACGGACCGACGACGAGCGCACCCTGCTGGTCAAGGTGTTCGGCAAGGACCGCCCCGGTATCACGGCGGGCCTGTTCACCACGCTCGCCGGGTTCGGCGTGGACGTGATCGACATCGAGCAGGTCGTCACCCGTGGCCGGATAACGCTGTGCGCGCTGGTGACCCCGCCGTCCGGGCCGGGCTCCGAGGGCGCGTTGCGCGTGACGGTGCACCGCTGGGCGGAGGAGCTGAAGCTCCAGGCCGAGATCATCTCCGGCACCGGCGACAACCGGCCGCGCCGGGAGGGCCGTTCGCACGTGACGGTGCTCGGGCACCCGCTCACCGCCGAGGCGGTGGCGGCGCTGGCCGGCCGGATCAGCGGCGCCGGCGGCAACATCGACCGGGTGTTCCGGCTCGCGAAGTACCCGGTGACCGCGGTGGAGCTGGCCGTCTCCGGCACGCCGACCGAGCGGCTGCGGGCCGAGCTGGCGCCGGAGGCCTCGGCGCTGGGCGTGGACATCGCGGTGGTCGCCGCCGGGCTGCACCGGCGGGCCAAGCGGCTGGTCGTGATGGACGTCGACTCGACGCTGATCCAGGACGAGGTGATCGAGCTCTTCGCCGCGCACGCCGGCTGCGAGGAGAAGGTCGCCGAGGTGACGGCCGCCGCGATGCGCGGCGAGCTGGACTTCGCCGAGTCGCTGCGGGCTCGGGTGGCGCTGCTGGCCGGGCTGGACGCCGCGGTGGTGGAGAAGGTCCGCACCGAGGTGCGGCTGACGCCGGGTGCCCGGACGCTGATCCGCACGCTGAAGCGGCTCGGCTACCAGGTGGCGATCGTCTCCGGCGGCTTCACCCAGGTCACCGACCACCTGGTGGACCAGCTCGGGCTGGACTTCGCCGCGGCCAACACCCTGGAGGTCGAGGACGGCCGGTTCACCGGCCGGGTCACCGGCGAGATCGTGGACCGCGCGGGCAAGGCCCGCTGGCTGGCCCGGTTCGCCGAGCGGGCCGGGGTGCCGCTGGCGCAGACGGTGGCGATCGGCGACGGCGCCAACGACCTCGACATGCTGAACGCCGCCGGCCTGGGCGTCGCCTTCAACGCCAAGCCGGTGGTGCGGGAGGCCGCGCACACCGCGGTCAACGTGCCCTTCCTGGACACCGTGCTCTACCTGCTGGGGATCACCCGGGACGAGGTCGAGGCGGCGGACGAGCTGGACGGCACGCCGAGCGAGTGAGCCCGCGTCGGCGGAGGGCGGCTGGC
>NZ_JBHWBW010000222.1:9912-12052 GCF_042735675.1 Kitasatospora sp. NPDC059571 | reverse complement strand
ACCTACCCACACCCCCGCCCGGCGCCGCGTGCGAGCGGCGTCACACACCGGACCCGCGGAGCCGGGCGCCCGCCGCGCCAACCCCCGGTTCCGCGGCACCGGCGGTTGCCGGGTGGAGTGTGTACCGGGCGTTAGGGGGCTCTCCCCGGCCTTCGCCGAGCCCCTGCACGCTCTACTCGGGCACGGAGTGCGGGCGGGACGATGGTCGCGCCGGGGCGGGGGCCCTGCCGGCCGCCGCAGAGGTGCGGGCGGCCGTGAGCGGATGTTGGCTGAAGCGCAACCACCTGTTGGCCGCTGGGAGCAGTGAGGAGCAGAACATGGCTGTGGTGATGTCGATGCACTGGGCCGGGGTGACCCCGGAGCAGTACGACTCGGTGCGGGACGCGGTCGACTGGGAGGAGGTGCCGGCGGCCGGCGGCCACGTCCACGTGGCCTGGTTCGACGCCCGCGGCCTCCATGTGACCGATGTCTGGGAGTCCGAGCAGGCCTTCCAGGCGTTCTTCGCGGAGCGGCTCGCACCGGCGGTCGAGAAGGCCGGGATCGCCGGCGCCCCCGAGACCTCCTTCTCCCCGCTCCACCGGCGCTTCGTCGCCCCGGGCGTCAGCGGCGCCCAGTAGGCAGGTCCTGACAGCGGGCCGACCGGAGCGGCACGGGCCACCACGCCCGGAGCCTCCCCGGTCGGCCCGCTGCGTCGCGGTCGGCTCAGACGGTGAGGACGGTCTTGCCGGCGGCGTGGCCCGCGTGGACGTGGCGCACGGCGGCCGCGGCCTCCGCCAGCGGGAAGGTCCGGTCGAGCACCGGCGCCAGCCGTCCGTCGGCGGCGGCCTGCCCGAGGAACTCCAGGTCGTTGCGGTTCGGCCGGCCGATCAGCGTCCGCAGCCGCTGGCCGGTGAACGGCGAGAGCGCGGCGGCCCGCAGCTGCCGGTCGATGCCCTGCAGCCAGCGGCCGCCGGCCTCGCCGCCGACGATGACCAGGGTGCCGCGGGTGGTGAGGGCGCGGCGCAGCCGCTTCAGCGGCCGGTTGCCCGCGGTGTCGAGGACGAGGTCGTACCGGGCTCCGCCGTCGGTGATCTCCTGGCGGGTGTAGTCGAGCACGTGGTCGGCGCCGAGGGAGCGGACCAGCTCGGTCTTGCCGGTGCTGCACACGCCGGTGACCTCGGCGCCGAGGTCCTTGGCCAGCTGCACGGCGTACGAGCCGACGCCGCCGGCCGCGCCGATGACCAGGACGTGCTGTCCGGCCCGGAACTGCCCGGTGTCGCGCAGGGCCTGCAGGGCGGTGCAGCCGGAGACGGGGAGTACGGCGGCCTGTTCGAAGGTCAGGCCGTCGGGCTTGGGTGCCAGCCGGTCGGCCCGGGCGCGGGCGTACTCGGCGAAGGCGCCGTCGCAGCTGCCGAACACCGCGTCGCCGGCGCGGAGTGCGGTGACGTTGCGGCCGACCTCCTCGACCAGTCCGGCGACGTCGGTGCCGCGGACGGGGTTGCGCGGGGTCCGCAGGCCGGTGGCCAGCCGGACGGGGTAGGGGAGTCCGGCCATGAGGTGCCAGACGCCGGGGTCCACGCCGGCGGCGCGCACCCGGACGAGGACGTCGTCCGGCCCGACGGCCGGCCGGTCCCGTTCCCGCAGCTCCAGTACGTCCGCCTCGCCGTAGCGGTCCTGCACGACGGCCTTCATGATGCCTCCCCCTCGGAGTCCGGGTACTGGAAGACGTCGTCGAGTGCGACGCCGAAGACCCGGGCGATCTGGAACGCCGTCTCCAGGGACGGCGAGTACTTGCCCTGTTCGATGGCGATGACCGTCTGCCGGGTCACGCCGATCCGCTCCGCGAGGGCCGCCTGGGTCATCTCGCCGTGGTTGAAGCGCAGGGTGCGGATGGTGTTGGTGATCCTGGTCGGCTTCACCACGGGCCGAAGCCCCGCCGGTAGGCGGCGATCTTCGCGGCCGAGCTCATCAGCGCCGAGAGGACGAACGCGAGGTACGCCGCGTTGGCGATCCAGAAGTAGTCGACCTCGGCCATCGCCATGACGAGCGCGGCGACCCCGCCGATCACCAGGAACGACTGGCCGATGTACTCGCCGAACCGGTGGATCTCGCGGTCCCGCTGGTCCTTGTGCCGGCCGCCGTCCCTCTGGACGGCGGCGGC
>NZ_JBHWBW010000222.1:0-9902 GCF_042735675.1 Kitasatospora sp. NPDC059571 | reverse complement strand
GCCGCGTAGTCCACGTACTCGTTGGGCGAGCCGAGCCGGGAGGCCGCGGAGCCGACGTTCACGATCGCGGGGGGGGGGGGCCGCGCGGGGCGGGGCGCGGGCGCGCCCGCGCGCCCCGGCGCGGCGGCGGGCGCGCGCCCCCCACCCACCCGCCCCCCCCGCGGCCGCGATGTTGAGCACGATCGAGGCCGCGATCGCGAGGCCGACGCTCCACAGCAGCGCACCCCGGTACGGCGCCGCGCTGAGCGGCCCGCCGCCCGCCCGGCCGAGGACGACCGCCGCGTAGGACGCATAGGCGCAGACCGTCACCAGGACCATGATCCAGGCCCGCTTCTCTTCGGTTGCCACGGCATGAAGGTAAAACAAGCCGGACACCGTGTCAAAGATTGTTTACCTCTCCCGGCAGGGGGCGGCCCCGAGGCTGCGGCGGCACGGCGGTGGCCGGGCGGAGGCGCCGCCGATGTCAGACCTGCTGCACCCGGAGCCGGACGGCCGGCAGGTGGCGGCCGTGCTCGCCGAGGAACGGGTCCTCGACGTCGAGGACCGACTCGCCGTCGGTGGACCAGCCGCGCGCGGTCAGCGCCCGCGGGACGTCCAGCAACCGCACCCAGAGCCGGTCGGAGTCGCCGCTCACCGTGCCGGCGCCGAAGTCCGCGAACTGCCGGCGCAGCGGGTGCCCGGTCGGGATGTGGTTGAACGCCACCCGGGACACCAGGTCGTGCCCGAGCAGGAACCGGGCCAGGGCCGACCGGCGCTGCCTCCTCGGTGCCGACGGGCCGTCCGTCCGGCGTCCAGCCCCCGCCGGGGCAAGCGAATGAGCGCCGGACCCGGGGCGGCTGACGGCGCGCCGGCTCTGCGAGGATGTCGATGGTTACGCGTCAGGTGAGTCCCGTCCGAGCGAGGAGACCCCGTGATCGTCGTCGAGCACGAGCTGACGGCCCCGTGGCAGGGCGTCCTGATGGAGCCGGCGGCGGGCAGCGGCGCGGGCGTCGTCGTGCTGGCCGGGTCGAGCGGCCGGGTGGACCGCCGACGGGCGAGGCTCCTCGCCGAGCAGGGCCTGCTCGCTCTGGCGGTGCGCTGGTTCGGCGGACCGGGGCAGCCGGCGGGGATCTGCGAGGTACCGCTGGAGACGTTCGTTGCGGCCGTCGACCTGCTGGAGTCCCGTGGGGCGGAGCGCGTCGGGATGTTCGGCTGGTCCAAGGGCGCCGAGGCCGCGCTGCTCACAGCGGTGCACGAGCCGCGTGTCCGCGCGCTGGTGGCCGTCTCTCCGACGTCGCTGGTCTGGTGCAACCTGGGGCCGGGGCTCGACGGGCGTGAGCGGCCGTACCGGTCCTGCTGGACCTGGCAGGGCCGACCGCTGCCCTTCGTGCCGATGAACGAATCCTGGCAGCCCGCGGAGCAGGACGGTCCGGTGGCGGTCCGCGGCTCGTACGAACTCAGTGAGCGGACCTTCGCCCGGCAGCTGGACGCCGCCGCGATCCCGGTGGAGAAGGCGTCCGCCGAGGTGCTGCTCGTCGCCGGCGGCGACGACGAGATGTGGCCCTCCCTGCGGTACGCCGAGCAGTTGGCTGCGCGACGCCGAGCGGCGGGCCTCCCCGTCCACCTGGTGGCCCGGGAGGACGCCGGGCACCGGCCGTCCTTCCCCGGCGAAGGCCCCGCCGCGCCCTCGGAGGCCTTCCGGTACGGCGGGACGGACCGGAGCGACGCCCTGCTCGGCGAGGCGGCCTGGGCACCCGCCCTCGGCCTGCTCCACGGCGGGCTGCGCCTGCCGCCCGCATGAGTCAGAGCAGCAGAGCGCCCACGAGGACGCCCAAGGCGATGAGCGCCACGACCGCCACCGCCGTCAGGACGATCGCGGCGCAGCCCAGCGCCTTCCCCAGGCTCCGTCGAGGGCCCGTCTCCCCGGCCCTCGGACGCCAGAACCAGCACGCCAGCGACCAGAGCAGGGCCACGCTGCCGCAGATGCGCTGCCAGGCCCAGTGCTGCCGGCGCTTCAGGCCCTGCCTGGCGCTCTGCAGAACGGCCACGGCGTTCTCGCCGGCGGTCCGGAGCAGGTCGATCTCCGGCCGGCCGAGGAGCATCGAATCGCTGGAGTTCCGCAGTCGGGCCAGGCGGTCCGTCATGGCGGCGACCGGGTCCGGGGTGCCGGGACTGTCCGCCTTCATGATCAGCTCATGGAGCTCGCGTTCCAGGTCGCCCTCGTCCGGTGCGATCAGCGGCAGCAGATGATGTGCGGCGTCCAGGCGGCCCCAGACGAAGTCGGAACGCCGCCAGTCGGTGTTGATGAAGGCGCCGAAGTGCCGGAAGCGGATACCGAAGAGCTTCCGGTCATTCAGGCTCCGCTCCCAGTCCTGCCGGAAGAGCCGGCCCGTGGAGTCCGGGCCGAGCCGCAGGAACCTGAAGCGCGGCGTCGGTTGTTCGAGCACATCCGTGGCCGGGGCGCACGCCGTGGTCACCACCTCGACCGCCAGGAACGCGGAGACGACCTCCTCCGGGCGCGTCCAGCGCCCGGCTCCCAGGAGGCGCAGCGCATCGAGGAAGGCGGCAGCGCCACGCCGCACCTGCTGCCCCAGCACCTCCCGGATGCGCAGATCGCTGTACAGGGTGCTGATCAGGCCGGCGGCCTCGACCACGCCGAGCCGGGTCTCCTTGGCGCGCCGTACCTGGCGTACGGCCTCGGCCTCGTCCCGGACGGCGATGGCCCGCAGCAGGCACTGGTTGATCTCCCGAGCGCGCTCCTGCAGGGTACGGGCGACGTCGGGGGTGTAGGGCCGTGCGGCGGTGTCCGTCGGCCGCTGTGCCTGCACCAGGCTCTGGTTGAGGTGGCCCCCGAGGGTGGTGAGGAGCCTGACCGCCGCGGTGATGCCCCACTCCCACTGGTCGAGGTCGGGCGAGGTGAGCGCGGCGGCCGGCCCGGACGGCCCGGGCGTGCCCCCGTTCGGCGGAGGAAGCCAGTTGAGCGGCTGATGGACGACGCTCTCGATCTCCTCCTCCGTCAGCTGCGGCGGCGAGGCGATCGGGGTGGCGGCCTCGGCGTCGCCGGGCAGGGCCAGGGTCTGCAGGACGAGCGCCTTGGCCCGGGAGCGCCGGTATTCGTCGGCGAGGTGCACGGCGGCCTCGGCCAGCCGCCCGGCAAGGGCGGCCGCGGCGCCCTCGCCGGAGTCGTTCCGCGGCAGCAGGCGGTCGAACAGGTCGTCACCGGGGCTGCGGACGCTGCCCTTCAGCCGTTGGTCGAGGTCCTCGGTGCTGGAGCGGAAGTCCGCCTCCTGCGGGTAGCTGAGGGCACTGAGGGCGACGGTGAGGGCGCCGATCTCGTCGCAGGCCGCCTGGTGGGCGCGCTCGTCCGCGAGCGTGCCGGCGGAGGGAACGACGTAGACGAGGACGCGGTCGACCGGCCGGTCCTCGATCGGCCGCCGGGCGATCTCGTCGAGAACCGGCCCGAACGGGGCGTTGTTGAGCACGCCGCCGTCCATCACACAGCTGGCCCCCTGTGCGAAGCCCTTCTCCGGCAGGACGCGGTAGGGGACCAGGAGGTCCTCGCTGACCGGCCGGAACGCCGCCGGGTAGCTCGCGGTGAGGCGCGCGGCCAGCACGAGCGGCTCGTCGTTGCGGAACTCGGTGACGGCGTCCTCGGTGACGAGTTCCCAGGTCGAGGGGGAGCGCGTCCGGTCGCAGACGTAGCGGATCACGCGGCGGGTGCTGCCGAAGCGGTACACCCGCCGGTGGTCGCGGACGTCGAACTTCTGGTCGAAGCCGTCCTGGAACTGCCGTGACGGGCCGTCCAGCGCGGTGCCCGTGACGAAGAGGGTGACGTTCCCGGGCGGACGGGCGCCCTCGGACCTCGGGATCGCCTCCTCGATCGTCGCCTTGAAGAACTCTCCGTTGAACAGGGAGTTGGGCGGCCGGCCCGTGCCGTCCCGGGAGAGGAGGCTCTTGAGGTCGGCAGACTTCTCCCACATGTCGCGCAGGCCGGGCAGGCTGCCGCCCCGGGCGATCGCCGTGGCGAGCAGCAGGCCGTTGAGGCCGCCCGCGGACGTACCGGAGATGATGTCGACGGTCACCTCCTTGCGGTTCCGCCGCAGGAGGTCGAGCCAGAAGTCGAAGACCGGGCGGTCGTCGGCCGCGGGCTCACTCGGGGTCACGCCCTTGTCGGGGGACAGGTGTTGGGAGGCCAGCCGGAGCAGGTTGAGCTCGTGCACCACCCCGCCCATCCAGACCGCCAGGCTGACACCGCCGTTCATCACCAGCGCAAGGCGCAGCTCCACCGACTCGCGGTCGGGTCCGGCAGCGCCGGTGCTCTGCTCGTCGGCCATAGCCCTACCGTGCACGAACCGGCCGCCGGTGCGGACCGCGCCCCGTCCCGCACCCGCCACGTTCACCCGGCCGGAGGTACCCGGGCAGCGCTCCGGGGTGCCGGGCGGGCCCCGGGGCGCCGGCCCCGGTCAGACCCAGGCGGTCCCCAGCCAGGCCGCGGCCGCGGCGGCGGCGAGCAGGACGATGTTGAGGCCCGTCTCGCGCACCTCGCCGCGCGACAGGTGCAGGGCCATGCCGCCGATCTGCACCAGGACCAGGCCGAGCGCCGCGGCGACGGCGAGCCAGCCGGCGATCCCGGTGAGGGGCGGGAGGAGCAGGCCGAGCGCGCCGAGGACCTCCAGCCCGCCGATCAGCCCGACCAGCGGCATCGGCACGGTGTCCACCCAGGCCATCATGGGCCGCAGTCGTTCCCGGTCCTGGAAGAGCTTCTTGCCGCCCGCATAGGCGTAGAACAGGGCGAGGAGCGCGGCGAGGCTCCAGTAGGCGATGTGCATCGGGACCCCTGGTATCGGTTGCGGAACGTGGGTGGCGTCATCATGGGTCACCGTCGGGACGCGTACAAAAGGCACACGGATGTGGGCAAGGCACAAGGAGCTGTCATGTCGCAGTACGAGCACACCTGCATGATCAAGGGGGACGGCGGCCGGACCGTCCGCGCGGTGCTGGACCGGATCTGCGACAAGTGGACGCTGCTCGTGGTGGCCACGCTCGACGAGGGACGGCTGCGCTTCACCGACCTGCACCGGCACATCCCCGGTGTCTCGCAGCGGATGCTGACCCTGACCCTGCGCAACCTCGAAAAGGACGGGCTGGTCTCCCGCACCGCCTACGCGGAGGTGCCGCCGCGCGTCGAGTACGCGCTGACGCCCATGGGGAAGAGCCTGATTCCTCCCGCGCTGGCCCTCGCGAGCTGGGCCGTCGAGCACAACGCGCAGATCCTGGCCAGCAGGGACGCCTACGGCGCCCGCGGCGAGTGAGCCCCGGCCGGACAGCGCCCGGGACGGTGCCGAACCCCGCGGCGAGGGGCCGTGCACCGTGCCGGGCCGTCCGAGCGGTCAGGCCTTCCGGAAGACGGTGACCGCCAGCGACGCACAGGCGGTGTCCGAGGCGGCGACGGCCCCGGTGGTGTCCAGGACCTTGGTCCAACTGCCCGCGGGCAGGGTCACGTTGTAGGTGGAGCCGGTCGGGTTGTCGACGACGACGGTGTCGTAGGCGGTCGGGGCGGCGGGGTCGGAGCTGATCCGGCCGATCACCACGGAGCCGTCGGTCTGCGCGGTCATCCGGTCGTGGACGGCGGCCCAGGTCGTCAGGCGCAGGGCCGGGGCGGACTTCCTGAGCGCGATCGCGTCCCGGTAGTAGCGGAAGACGGCCGCGTTGGCGGTCTTGTCGCCCCAGTGGATCGCGTTGACGGCATCGGAGGCGTTGTAGGAGTTCTTGGCGGTGGTGTAGTCGCCGTTCACCACCTTGGAGCGGAGGAACTCGTCGCCCTCGGCGATGACCGGGATGCCCTGCGAGGTGAGGACCATGCCGGCCGCGAACCGGTCGATGAGCCCGGCGGTGCCGGCCGCACCACCGCCGGCACCGGAGTAGGTGATCTTGTCGTAGAGGTTGAGGTTGTCGTGGATCGACGCGTAGTTCATCGTCTGCTCCGGATCCTCGGCGAAGGCCGGGGTCCACAGGTTGGCGACCGGTGAGGTGCTGTCGGCATCGGTCGGTGACCCGCGCAGGCCGAAGGCGATGGCCCCGGCGTTGCCCGAACCGCCCATGTAGGCCATCACGTTAGTGTCGGTGCCACCGCGGATCGCGTCGCGGTAGACGCCGTTGAAGACGCCGACGTGGGCGGGTGCGAGCGCGGGGACGTTGCCGTAGCGGACCTTCTGCGCCTCCTGGGCGTCGGTGGCTCCGCCGTTCCACGGCTCGCCGTACAGGAGCAGATTGCGGTCCGGGTAGACGGTGTTGAGGCGGTTCGCCCAGGCGGCGAGGTTGTTCGAGTAGTGCACGCCGACCAGGTCGAAGCGGAAGCCGTCGACGTTGTAGTCGCGGACCCAGTGCTCGAGGGAGTCCTGGATCATGCGGCTGACCATCGGGTTGCCGTCGTCGATCGAGTTGCCGGTGCCGGACAGGTCGGTGGGGGTGTAGTACTCGGAGGTGATCCCGCCGAGGACGGACGTGCTGTAGGTGTGGTTGTAGACCACGTCCATGACGACCCGGATGCCGTTCTTGTGGAATTCGTTGACCATGTCCTTGAATTCCCGGATCCGGTCCTCGGGCAGGGTGAACTGGGAGAACTGCTCCTCGGGGACGTTGTAGTCCACCGGGTCGTAGCCCCAGTTGGGCACCGTGCTGCCGAAGTCGAACGACGGCATCAACTGGACGGTGTTGACGCCCAGTTCCTTGAGGTGGTCGATGCCCGTCCGGGCGCCGTTGTCGGTGGTGCCGGTCTGTACCAGGCCGAGGAACTTGCCGCGCTTGGCCGCATCGACGCCGGAGCTCGGGTCGATGGTGAAGTCGCGCACGCTCAGCTCGTAGACCACCGCGTCCTCGCGGTTGGCGAGCGCCGGGCGGGGCGCCCAGCTGCCGCCGGTCGGCAGGATCGAGGCGGTGTCGACCACGATGCCCTGGGTGGTGCCGGGGCTGACCATCTGGGCGTAGGGATCCCGCACGGCGGCGCCGCCGACCGAGAAGTGGTAGCCCTGACCCTTGAGGTCACCGCTGACCACCGCCTGGTAGACGTTGGTGTACCCGCTGACCGTCGCGGGGCTCAGCGGGTAGGTGGTGCCGCCGACGCTCACGGAGACGTTCGTGCTGTCCGGGGACCAGATCCGGAAGGTGGTCGCGGCGGGCGTGTAGAGCGCGCCGAGGGTGTCGGGTGCCGTGCCGCCGCTGCCGCCGGTGCTCTGCACCGACAGCAGGTGGCCGGCGGAGCTGTACGAGAAGACCGTGGTGGCGCCGCTGCCGGGGACGGTGAAGCCGATGTTGGCCCCGCCGGCCGCGCCGCCCGCGCCGTAGTTCTCCGTCCAGGACTGCCCGACGGTGACCTTGGTGTTCCACGACCCGGCCGGGATCGCGGTGGTGGTGTAGGTGAACACGCCGTCGCCGTCCGGGTCCTGCAGCACGGTCGTGGCGCAGGTGGGGGACCAGTCGGCCGAGCAGCCGAGTTCGGACTGGAAGTCGCCGACGGCGGTGACGACCGGCTGGTTGGCGTTCTCGGTGACCAGATGGGTGGCCGGGTCGTAGACGAAGGTGACGGCCTTGCCGCCGGCCGGGACGCTCAGCGAGATGTTCGCCCCACCGGCGGCGCCGTTCGCCCCGTAGTTCTCGGTCCAGCCGTTGTCGATCGCGACCTTGTACTCGAAGCTGCCGCCCGGCAGCGTGAACGTGCCGGACCACTTGCCGTCGGCCCGCCTGGTCAGCTGCGCCTGCGGGCAGGCGGGCAGCCAGTCGGCGGTGCAGCCGATCTCGCTGTCGAAGGTGCCGGGCAGGCTCACCGCGGTGGGTGCGGCGGTCGCCGAGGTCGCCGAGAGGCCGACGATGCCGCCGCCGAGCAGGACCGCGGCCGTGGTGAACACGGTTGCGCGATGTGATCTCGCACGAGGTGGGGCTGTGCGACGCATGGAGTTGCCTCCTGGGCATGCCGAGGAGGCGCCGGGGCGGTACTCGGGCGACCGCGCGGCGGGCTCTCGGCGGGGGAGCGGGTGGGGGTACGGCTGCCGCTCCCGCCCCGGTGGACCCGGATTCTGCAGGACGGGAGTCGTGCCGCGCGATGACGATCCCGCCCGGGTGATGGCACGTCAAGGTGCCCGCAGAGAATTTCTGAAACTTGCGGAAACATCATGCGATGGCGCCCGGTGCTGCTGGAGACGGTGGCAGCGGCCGGCGATGCCCGCGCGGCCGCCGGGCCGGGGAGGCGCGGGGACTCCCCGGCCCGGGCGGGTCACAGCCGGCCCTGGTCCTTGAGGACGCGCCGGGCCTGGGCGAAGAGCATGCCGACATTGACGCTGTTGCGGCAGACCACGACGGCGACCACCTCGTCCGCGCTGTCGACCCGCAGGAACAGGTGCGCCAGGTTGTCACTGTTGACCAGGATCTCCTGGAAGTAGTGGCGGTCGCTCACGACCCCCCGGCGCTCCTTGAAGATGCCCTCGATCATGACCACGTTGCGGCCCTGGAAGAGGTCGAGAGTGGCGGCCGCGAGCATGTCGAGCACCTCCGGCGGGTGCGAGTCGACGGTCTCGACCGAGAGCAGCATCCCGGTCGACATGTCGATGATGCCCGCGGCGAGGCACTCCGGTACCTCGGCCCGGAGCGTCTTGACCAGACTCAGCACCCGATCCGACATGCTCATGGGTCCACCTGTTCCTGTGGGGCTCACGGTTCTCCTTCGCTTGCTGTGATGTGGTGCGGATTCAGGTCCGGGACGGGGCCCGGTCGGGGGCGGTGAGCACGCGGTCGATGCGCTCGGCCACCGCCTGCGACTCGGTGTGCAGGCGCTCGACGTCCAGGCCGGCGTCGCCGAGGACGGTCAGCAGGCCCATCTCGCCGACGGGTTGGACGACCAGGTACCCGTGGCCGAAATGGGCCACCGTGCGGTGCAGTGCGCCCTTGCCGGTGGCCTGCCCGCTGCGGCGGGCGAGCCCCAGGGCGGCCGCGGCCAGCGCGGCCAGGCACTCGGAGTCGACCTCCTCGTCGGTGTCCGCCGCGATCAGCAGGCCGTCGCCGGCCGCCACGGCGAGGTCGGTGACCCCGACCACCCGCTCGCGGAGCCCACACAATTCGGCGACCAGATCGCCTTGCTCGCTGCTCACACAACTCCTCGTCGGCGAATCGGAAATAGCCGCGATGAATCCATGTCCAGAGGTGACGGATATGTGGACGGAATCAATCGGTTGGCAGTCGGTGACCGGTCACCGGGCGCAGCGGAAGAACATTTCTGTCCAGTGCTGTCCCGTCGTCGTCCGGTCGGGCGGTGCGGCGTTTCGGCAGTTGTTCGCGCGGTGCGACGACCAGCAGGCCCTCGGTCAGCAGGCGGGACGCCTCGACCGTGACGGCATAGACGCCGCGGCCGAGCAGGAACGCGATGTCGCGGGCCGTCCGCCGGCCGTTGACGTACCGAAGCAGCTCCCGGCGCGCGTCCGACGCGAGCGGGGAGGCCGCCAGGCGGTCGTGGAACGGGGACAGCGGAGTGCGCAGCGAGTCGAGCGCGCGCAGCCGCCGCTCGGTCTCGTGGAGCAGCCACTCGGGGTCGATGCCGGCCGGCGGGGCCAGCCGGGGCGCGGCCGCCGCGTCGGTGAGCGTGCAGCCGTCGACGCGTCCCACGGCCACCGCGAACGCCCCGTCCATCGCCGCCATCGTGCAGATCAGCTGCAGCTCCGCCGCTCCCACCAGCGCTCGGGTCACCAGGTCCTCGCCCGTGCTGCCGCCCGCGGCGCCGACCCGGCAGGCGGCGGCCCACTCGGCCTCGCCCACCCGGCCGGTGCGCAGCAGCAGGGTGGCGGCGTCCGGCGCGCCGGGGGAGTCGACGGCGGTGATGCGCCCGCACGTCAGGTGGAACACGCCGCCGGGATCGCCCAGCACGCGCAGCATGCCCG
>NZ_JBHWBW010000221.1:0-12117 GCF_042735675.1 Kitasatospora sp. NPDC059571 | reverse complement strand
GGGGGCGGGCGGCGGCAGGTCAGCTCTCGCGCACCGTGCGGGCGCTGGCCGAGGCGTTCAGCATGGCCGCACGCTCGACGACCTTGATCCGCTCGCGACCCTCGCGCTCACCGAGCGCCCGCTCGTGGGCGTCCAGCCGGTGCCAGCCGTCCCAGGTGGTGTAGTCGACGCCCGCCTCGTCCAGGAACGCGACGATCGCGTCCTCCTCCGGCGACTCGGCCGCCCGCAGCCGTCCGGCCCGGTGGTCCTCGACCAGGCAGGCGACGGTCTCGTTGGCGTCGCCCTTGGTGTGGCCGATCAGGCCGACCGGGCCGCGCTTCACCCAGCCGGTGACGTACGTGGACGGCAGGTGCGTGCCGTTCTCGACCACCCGGCCGGCCTCGTGCGGCACCGTGGCGGACAGCGGGTCGAAGGGCAGCTTGGCCAGCTCGTCCGAGCGGTAGCCGACCGCCCGGTAGACCGCCTGGACGTCCCAGTCGCGGAAGGCGCCGGTGCCGCGGGTGTTGCCCGTCCCGTCGAGCTCGGTGCGCTCGGTGCGGATCCCGACGACCCGGCCGTCCTCGCCGAGGATCTCCACCGGCGACTCGAAGAAGTGCAGGTGGATGCGGTGAGGGCGGTCGCCGGTGTCGCGGATCGCCCAGTTCTCCAGGGTCGAGGCGACCATGTCGGCCTGCTTGTTGGCCCGGCGGGTGGCGATCGAGCCGTCGTCGTAGTCGATGTCCTCCGGGTCGACGATCACCTCGATGGTCGGGGAGTGGTCGAGCTCGCGCAGCTCCATCGGGCTGAACTTGGCCTGGGCCGGGCCGCGGCGGCCGAAGACGTGTACCTCGACGGCCCGGTTCGCGGCGAGGCCGTCGTACACGTTGGCCGGGATCTCGGTGGGCAGCAGTTCGTCCGCGGTCTTCGCCAGGATCCGGGCGACGTCGAGCGCGACGTTGCCCACGCCCAGCACGGCGACCCGCTCCGCCTCCAGCGGCCAGGTGCGGGGCACCTCGGGGTGCCCGTCGTACCAGGAGACGAAGGAGGCTGCGCCGTACGAGCCGTCCAGGTCGTCCCCGGGGATCGCCAGGTCGCGGTCGGCCTCGGCGCCGGTCGCGAAGATCACTGCGTCGTAGAAGCGGTGCAGGTCGTCCAGGGCGAGATCGGCGGGGTAGTCGACGTTCCCGAAGAACCGGACCTGGGGCTTGTCCATCACCTGGTGCAGGGCGGTGACGATGCCCTTGATCCGGGGGTGGTCGGGCGCCACACCGTAGCGGATCAGCCCGAACGGGGCCGGAAGCCGCTCGAGGACGTCGATCGACACCCCCGGGTCGACGGCGGCGTCGGACTTGAGCAGGGCGTCGGCGGCGTAGATGCCGGCGGGGCCGGATCCGACGATCGCCACCCGGACGGGGCGAGGCATGGCGTGACCTTCCTTCGGCAGGCGGCAGCGGGCCCTGGACGGGCCGCGCCACCGTTGTGCTGCAACGATCGCCGCCGCCCCGGTGCTCCGGTACGCGCCTCGGGCTTATGGGGTCATAAGTCATAGCTATGGGGCCTCAAAGTCGACTCAAGAGGTCCGCGGCCGGTCCGCGGCCTTCCCCGGCTTTCTTCAAGCCGTGAGACAAGTGCCCTGCCGGTCGTTGGACTCGCCCCCGCCGCGACCCCGGGGGGCCGCCGACCGTGAGGTGAACCCGTGCCGGCTCCCGCCGACGCGACCCCGAGCCCGAGCACGGCCGCAACCGTACCGGGGGCTGCGCCGGCGCCGGAGGAGGCCGAGGCCGTCCGCCGCCTGCTCGCCGGCCTGCTCGGCCCGGACGCCGCACCCGTCGCCTGCCACCGGCTCGGCGGCGGCTGCTACAACACCGCCCGCCTCCTCGCTGCGCCGCCGCCTCGGCGAACTCGCCGCCCGGATCGCCACCGTCACCGGGCCGGCCTTCGGCTACCCGCAGCCCGGGCCCGGCCTGTCCGCCGCGGACTGGCCCACCGCCTTCACCGGGATGCTGCACGCGGTGCTCGCCGACGCCGACCGCTTCGGCGTGGACCTGCCCGCACCGGCGCCGCTGCCGGCCGGCCTGCCGCCGCGGCACGCCGCGGCGCTCGCCGAGGTGCGCCGGCCCGCCCTCGTCCACTTCGACGCCTGGGAGGGCAACATCGTGCTCGCCGGCGGGCCGCACGGCGCGGGCGGCGGCCCGGACGCCCCGGGCGGCTGGCGGATCGCCGGACTGATCGACGGCGAGCGGGCCTTCTTCGGGGATCCGCTCGCCGAGCTGGTCGGGCGCGTCCCGCTCGGCGCGGCCGGGGGCGACCCCGCCCGGGTGGCCGGGGTGCGGTGGGGCGGCCCCCGCCCCCCGGGGGGGGCGGGGGCTCGCCGGCAGTTCCCGCGGGGGCGGGGCCATTGTGCGGGCCCCCCCCCGCCGTGGTGGGCGCCCCCCCCCCGCCCGGCGCGGCCGACCCCCCCCCCGACCTGGTGGCCGGCTATCGGTCGGCCGACCCCGGCCTCCGGGTCGACGCGGCGGCCCGGGTGCGGCTCGCGCCGTACCGGATCCACCTCGCGCTGATCATGCGGGTCGAGGCGGTGCCGCGCGGCTACGGCACCGACCACCGGGCCTGGCTCACCCCGTGGTCCGCCGACCGCATCACCGCGCAGCTGCGGCTGCTGGACGGGCCGGCGGCGCCCTGAGCCCGTAGGGCCGGGCAGCCCGGGGCTGCGCACCGGGCCCGGCACGGCCGTGCCCCGGCCCGGCGCAGGGCACCGGACCGGGGCGCGGCGGGCGGCGTCAGCCGTCGATGCGGTGCTGCGTCCAGAAGGACGTCAGGTCGGTGGTCGTGGCGGCCTGCGCCGCGGCCTTGAACTCGGCCGTGGTGGAGACGCCGTACCAGTGCGACTGCGCGTAGTCGTGCAGCAGCTTGGTCATCGCGGTGTCGCCGATCAGTCGGCGCAGGTCGTGCAGGGCGCACTTGCCGTAGGTGTAGATGACCGTGGAGTAGCGGGAGGAGTGCGCGTCCCAGTACGCCATCGAGTTGGTGATCTTCTCCGCCGACGAGGACCAGGAGACGCTGCTCCAGCAGCCGGAGCCGGTCTTGCCGAGCGCGAGGTCGGTGGCGTAGTCGGTGAACGCCTCGTCCAGCCAGGGGCTGTTGTACTCGTCGTCGCCCACGATGCCGTAGAACCACTGGTGGCCGATCTCGTGGGTGAGCGCGGTGGTGCTCACCAGGTCGAGCACGAAGCCCGGGTACTCCATCCCGCCGAACCAGAAGTTGTTGTCCAGCACCGCGTCCAGCTCGCCGTACGGGTAGGCCCCGAAGCGCTGGGCGTGGGCGTCCACGGCGGAGGTGGAGGTGGAGAGCATCGACTGCGCGTCGGCGGTGCTGATCCCGCTGACGGCGTAGACGTTGACCTTGACGCCGGCCGGCGAGGTGCCGGAGACCTTGCTGAACGGGCCGGCCGCCCAGGCGAAGTCGCGGACCTTGGCGGCGGTGGCGCGGGTGACGGTCCGTCCGGAGGCGCCGGGGGTGTCCACCGAGGTGCCGGTGGCGGGCACCAGCAGGCTCGTCGGGTGGTCGAGCGTCACGTCGAAGTCCGAGGCCAGCGAGTAGAACGACTCGCCGTTGTTGGTGTACGGGTCGAGGTGCCAGCCGGCGGCGTCGCGGATCGCCAGCACCGGCAGGGCGTTGCCGATGAAGCTGAACGCCCCGTCCTTGCCGAACCGGTCGGCGCCGCTGGGCACGCTGATGCCGAGGTCGAAGCCGACGGTGCCGCTCTGGCCCTGGCCGAGCGGGGACGGCAGGGCGACCTTCAGGGCGGTGCAGCTCACCGAGAGCGGAGAGGCGGTGCCGCCGGTGACGTTGGTGACGGTGATCGGCGTGGTCGGGCAGCTGCCGTGGGCGTTGTCCCACAGCCGCAGGTAGACCTCGGTGAGCGGCGAGGCGGAGGCGTTGGTGAAGGACACGCTCTCGTGCCCCGTCCAGACCGCGCCCGTGGAGTCGCTGCTCAGGCTCACCGTGTACGCGGGGGCGGCGGGGGTGCGCGTCGCGTCGGCGGGCGGCGGGGTGGTCGGCGGGGGAGAGGTCGGCGGCGGGGTGGTGTCGCCGCCGGCGGCGAGGTCCAGGGCCAGGTCGTCCAGGACGAAGCTGGTCTGCAGGCCGGAGTCCTCCACGCCGGAGAACGAGATCGCGACGGTCTGGCCGCCGAACGCGGTCACGTCGAAGCTCTTCTTCACGTAGCCCGTGGCCGCGTCGGCGTTGGAGTACGTCGCCAGCGTGGTGCTGCCGATCTTCGCGGTCAACTTGTCGTAGGCGGTGCTGCCGGACTCCGCCGTGTCGATGTGCAGCCAGAAACTCAGCGTCGCCTTGGAGCACCCGGTGGGCACGGTGACGGTCTGCGAGAGGGTGTCGGTGTGGGAGGAGCCGTACCCGTCCAGCCAGGCGAACGAGGTGCCGCCGTGGGCGCTCTGCCCGCCGCCGCTGGTGATCACCCCGCTCGATGCCGTCCAGGGCGACGTGCCGGACTCGAAACCGCCGTTGACGATCAGTTGGCCGGAGGTGCAGGCGACGGCACTGGCCGGGGCGGCGCTGAGGGTCGCCGTGCCGGCTGCCGCGACGAGCACGGCCCCGGCCAGCAGGGGGAGCAGTCTGCTTCGCATCGGATCCTCTTCGGATGCAGGAGCGCCCGTGGGGGAGCCGCCCGGCGATGCGGAGGGGGGCGCTGCGAACTGACAGGCCGTCACCGACCGTGCGGGTGACCGCAGGGAGGCGCTCCCACCCCTGAGGCCGAATCGAAGCGTGACAGCAATCTCCGATAATTGAAAGGGGCATGCCACTCTCGCCGATGAGGCGGGCCGGCCTCCGGATGCGATCCGGCCCCCCCGCCGAGTGCTCGGCGAGGGGCCGGAGATGAGGTGTCGCGGCCCGATCGGGCCGGGCCGCGGGTGTGCCGCTCAGCTGCCGCCGTGGGCCGGGGACTTCCGGGCCGCGGCGGGGACCGCGTGGTCGTCCCGCAGGGCCTGCCATAGCTGCTGGTCCTGCGGCTCGGCCGGGACGACCCGGTTGGGGTCGATCCGGTCGTACGCCACCGGGAGCATCAGGGTGTCCATCGAGCTCGACTTCAGCCCCCGCATGCTCTGCGCGAAGGTCGCCAGGCTGGAGAGCGAGCCCAGCGAGGAGTCCGTGGTGAGGGCCTTGGTGGAGGCGTCGGCAATGCCGTACAGCTTGGCCGGGTTGTCGAAGGCGTTCTGCCGCTGCAGCTGGGTCAGCACCGCGAGGATGAACTTCTGCTGCAGGCCGATCCGGCCCAGGTCGCTGCCGTCGCCGACGCCGTGCCGGGTGCGGACGAAGGCCAGCGACTGGGTGCCGTCCAGGGTGTGCGTGCCCGCGTCGAGCTTGAGGCCGCTGTACTTGTCGTCGATCGGGGTGTCGACCGTGACCTCGACCCCGCCCATCGCGTCGACGAGCTCCTTGAACCCGGCGAAGTCGATCTCGACGTAGTGGTTCATCCGCAGGCCGGTCATCGTCTCGACCGTCTTCACCACGCACGGCGGGCCGCCGACCGTGTAGATCGAGTTGAACATGACCCGCTGCGCCGCGGCCAGCTGCTTGCCCTTGGTGGTGGTGCAGGCCGGGCGGGTGACCAGGGTGTCGCGCGGGATGCTCACCACGGTGGCCCTGGAGCGGCCCTTGGGGATGTGCACCACCATCGCGGTGTCCGACCGGGCCGTGCCGCCGACGTTCCCGCCGGCCAGGTCGCCGTTCACGCCCGAACGGGAGTCCGAGCCGAGCACAAGGATGTCCTGGGCGCCGGTCGGCAGCGGCGCGGGGCGGTCCTCGCCCAGCGCCTGATTGATGTCGACCGTGTCGATATTGCCCTGGAGGTGGTGGTACGCGAACAGGGCGACGCCCCCACCCGCGAGCAATACCACGAGAAGGCCCGCGCAGCCGGCCAGGAATATCTTGCGGCCTCGGCTGCGAGGCTTCTTCTCTTGACGAACCATCAGGTCACCCTCTCGCGCCCGCCCCGGGCGGGGGTGGGCGCATCGTGAAGAACATTCGAATCACTCTGTGCATCAAGTGCCGACTTTATGTCCGATTTGACCGCGTAAAGACCGCTAAGTCGACGGAGGCATCGAGTCAAGCGCCGCTATAGTCTCATGCAATGTTCAACCGGAGTTTCCCAGGTCTTTAATGCGAGATTTCACGGGCGCAGCAGCTCCGGAGCCAGGCCGAGGTGGACGTGCAGCGCGTCCCGGCCCGCCGCCGTGACGGCGACCGCCCGGGTGCTGCCCACCCGGGTGAGCCAGGCGGCGTCCAGCGCGTGCCGGCAGAACGCGGCGCCGACCGCCCCGGCCAGATGCGGGCGGCGCTCGGTCCAGTCCAGGCAGGGCAGCACCGCCGGGCGGCGGGAGCCGTCCGGCACGACGATGCCGAGGCCCTCCAGCCAGACCGCGCCCGCGGCGGTGAGCCGCAGCCCGGCCGTCCAGTCGAGCAGCCCCCGGGACGCCATGGCATCGGTGACCGCCACCCCCACCGTCCCGGCGAGGTGGTCGTAGCACGTCCGGGCATGGGCCAGCGCCCGGCGGCGGCCGTCGGCGGAGAGCGAGCGGACGGGGGCGGCGCGGCCCGGTCCGAGCGCCACCAGGTGCTCGACGGCCTGCGCCACGTGCGGGCCGGCCAGCCGTACGTACCGGTGCCGGCCCTGCCGGACCTCGGCCAGCAGCCCGCCCGCCACCAGCAGGTTCAGGTGCTCGGTGGCGGTCGACGCCGCCACCCCGGCCTGCCGCGCCAGCTCACCGGGCGTCCAGGCCCGCCCGTCGAGCAGGGCGGTGCAGAACACCGCGCGGGTCGGGCTCGCCAGCAGCCCGGCGACCGCGGCGAGGTCGGTGCCCGGTCCGGTCGGGGAAGCAGTGTCCGTGTCCATACCGCCGATTGTCGGCGCCGGACGGTTCGGCCGGGGCCGAAGCCTCACCCGGCCGGGAGGTCGGCGCCCGGCGCGGTGGCCTGCCCGGTGTCCCGCCCGGCCCACCGGGCCCGGGTCAGTGCGTACTCCACGTCGCCGTGCTCGGCGCCCTCGATCGGGTCCGGCCACGGCTCGAAGAACGTCCGCACGTACACCAGGCCGGCCCGCTCCATGACCCGGCGGGAGGCCGCGTTGACCGCCATCGTCGTGGCGACCACCCGCTCGGTGGCCGGATCGGCGAATGCGCTGTCGACCACGGCGCGGGCAACCTCCGAGGCGAGGCCGCGACCCCAGAGCGCCGGCCGCAGCCGGTACCCGAGCTCGGTGCCGCCGCGCAGCCCGGGCGTCCCCGCCGGGCCCAGCGCGAACCACCCCGCGAAGCGGCCCGTGGCGCGCTCGACCGCCGCGAAGCGGCCCTGCCCAGGCGGCAGGTCGCGGTACCCGCGGAGGATCGCCGGCAGCGTCTCGCCGACCACCACCGCGCGCGGCACCGGCCGGCCGTCGTCGATGTACCGCATCACCGCGGGGTCGCCGTGCAGCGCGGCCAGCACGTCGGCGTCCGCGGTGGTGAAGCGGCGCAGCACCAGCCGCTCGGTCTCCAGGAGGATCTCCACCCGCGCATCCGACCACTGCCCCCGCGCCGGCGGCAACCGGATTGCGAGCGGAGCGCGCCCGGGACGTGCGGGTCACGCCTGCGGGTCCCGGGGCCGGATGCGTGCCCGGAGGCTTGGCGGGCCGCCGCCCTGGGCAGGCCACCCGTGGACACCGGCGCCGCCGGGCGCCGGGCCGCGACCGGGAAGGCAGCACCGCGCGATGACCCTGCACCGCCCCGCCCCCGCCTGGCTCGCCGACGCCGTGCTCTACCAGATCTACCCCCAGTCCTTCGCCGACTCGGACGGCGACGGCATCGGCGATCTGGCCGGGATCACCGAGCACCTCGACCACCTCGCCTGGCTCGGTGTGGACGCCGTCTGGCTCAACCCCTGCTTCGCCTCGCCCTTCCTCGACGCCGGCTACGACGTCAGCGACTACCTGAGCATCGCCCCGCGCTACGGCACCGAGGACGACCTCGCCGAACTCGTCGCCCAGGCGCGGCGCCGCGGCATCCGGGTGCTGCTCGACCTGGTGGCCGGGCACACCTCGGACCGCCACCCGTGGTTCACCGCGGCCGCCGACGACCCCGCCGACCACCGCTACATCTGGACCGACGGCAGCGAGGCCGAACCGCCCGAGCGCTTCGTCCGCTCACCCGGCCGCCGCCCCGGCGCCTACCTGCCGAACTTCTTCGACTCCCAGCCCGCGCTCAACTTCGGGTACGCCCGCACCGACCCCGCCGAGCCCTGGCGGCAGAGCCCGCACGCCGAAGGGCCGCGCGCCAATCGGGCCGAACTCCGGCGGATCATGGACCACTGGCTGGGCCTCGGCCTCGCCGGATTCCGGGTCGACATGGCGTACTCGCTGGTCAAGGACGACCCCGGGCGCCGCGAGACGAGCCGGCTGTGGACCGAACTCCGGCACTGGCTCGACGCCGCGCACCCCGACGCCGCCCTGCTCGCCGAGTGGGGCGACCCGGCCGCCGCGCTGCCGGCCGGCTTCCACGCCGACTTCCTGCTCCAGTTCGGCGGCCCGACCGACGGCCGCCCGCTGCGCTCGCTGTGGCACAACGGCCAGGGCACCGACCAGTCCTCCTGGCCGGCCGCCGACTGCTACTTCGACGCCGAGGCGAAGGGCTCCCCGCGCCCGTTCCTCGACGCGTGGCAGTCCGCCGCCCGAGACCTCGGCGGCGCCCCGCCGATCGTGCTCCCCACCTCCAACCACGACTTCTCCCGGCTCGCCTGCGGCCCGCGCACCGCCGAACAGCTGCCCTGCGCCTTCGCCTTCCAGCTCACCTGGCCGACCCTGCCCGCGATCTACTACGGCGACGAGATCGGCATGCGCTACGTCCCCGGGCTGCCCGACCGCGAGGGCAGCGTGCTCGGCCCCCGCTACAACCGGGCCGGCTCGCGCACCCCCATGCAGTGGGACGGCACACCGCACGCCGGCTTCTCCACCGCGCCCGCCGACCGCCACTACCTCCCGCTCGACCCGGACCCGGACCGCCCCGACGTCGCCGGCCAGCTGGCCGACCCCGACTCGCTGCTGCACACCGTCCGCCGCCTGATCGCGCTGCGCCGCACCGCCCCGGGGCTCGGGCGCGCGGGCGCCGTCGAGGTCCTGCACGACGGGTACCCGCTGGTGTACCTGCGCGGGGACCGCTACCTGGTCACCGTCAACCCGGGCCGCGAGACGGCGTCCGTGGCGCTGACGGCCGGCGGCGCACCGGCGGCCGCCCTGCGGGAGGGCGGTGCACCCCTGCTGGCCGGCTCCGGCGTCCGGCTCGGGCCGGGCACGGTCACCGCCGACGGCTTCGGCTGGGCGGTCCACGACCTGGGCGGGACGCCGCAGGGCGGGTAGCTCCGCAGGGCGGGTGGCTCCGCAGGGCGGGTGGCTCCGCAGGGCGTGGGCTCCGCACCTTCGGGGTCGACCTGCCCCCGCGGATGGTCGAACTGGCCCGGCGCGCCCACCCGGGCCTGCGCTTCGAGGAGGGTCGACGACGGCACTGGACGTGCCGGACGCCTCGCTCGGCGGGATCGTCGCCCGCTACTCGACCATCCACCTGCCCGACACCGAACTCCCTGGAGTGTTCGCCGAGTTCCGGCGAGGCCCGGCGCCGGGCGGGCACCTGCTGCCGGTCTTCCAGGTCGGTGACGGCCCGGTTCACCGCACGTCGGCGTTCGGGCGGGAGATCACCCTCGACCTGTACTGGCGCCGCCCGGAGCAGGTGGCCGCCCTGCTGGCCCAGGGTCGGTCTGCCGGTGCACGCGCAGCTGCACCGCGAACCCGACGGGGACGAGCAGCTCCCGCGGGCCGTGCTGTTCGCCCGCAGGCCGGCCGCCCGCGCGGGCGGCTGACGGCCGGTCCCTCAGTCGGCCGCGGCGGGGCCCGCGGGCGCGGGGCCGGCGGGCTCGGCGGGGGCGGGGGCGGTGGCCAGCCGGGCGGCCCGCAGCCGCAGGTAGTGCTGCTCGGGCAGACTCGCCGTCCGCGCCGCCGCGGCGCGGTAGTCGGCCAGCGCCGTATCCGTCTGCCCGGCCAGCTCCCGCAGGTGGGCCCGGGCCGCGTAGAACCGGTGGTTTCCGGCGAGTCGCCCGTCCGCCTCCAACGCGGCCAGCAGCTCCAGGCCGGTCTCCGGCCCGTCGACCATCGCGGCGGCGACCGCCCGGTTAAGCGCCACCACCGGGGAGTCGGACAGCCGGGCGAGCACGCCGTAGAGCGCGAGGATCTGCGGCCAGTCCGTCCCGTCGGCGGTCGCCGCCTCGTCGTGCACCGCGGCGATCGCCGCCTGCACCTGGAACGGCCCGACCGGTCCGCGCGGCAGCGCCGCCGTCACCAGGCCGATGCCCTCCGCGATCGCTGCGGCGTCCCAGCGGCCGCGGTCCTGCTCGGCCAGCGGGACGAGTTCGCCGTCGGGGCCCGTCCGGGCCGCGCTGCGCGCATGGGTCAGCAGCATCAGGGCGAGCAGACCGGCGGCCTCGCTGCTCTCCGGCACGGCCGAGTGCAGCGCCCGGGCCAGCCTGATCGCCTCCAGGGAGAGGTCGACCCGCTGGAGCTCCGGGCCGGCGCCGGCCGCATACCCCTCGTTGAAGATCAGGTACAGCACGTGCAGCACCAGGTTCAGCCGCCGCGGCAGCTCGTCCGGCGCGGGCATCCGGAACGCCACGCCCGACGCCCTGATCCGCTGCTTGGCGCGGCTGATCCGCTGGCCCATCGTAGGCTCGGGCACCAGGAACGCGCGCGCGATCTCACCGGTCGTCAGGCCGCCGACCGAACGCAGCGTCAGCGCCACCGCCGCGGCGGGCGGCAGCACCGGGTGGCAGCACAGGAACAGCAGGGTCAGCGAGTCGTCGCGGTCGCCCGCCCCGTCCTCGTCCGCCGCGGGCGCCGTCAGCCGGTCGGCAGGCGTCCGTGCCGCCACCGCCTCCTCGCGCCGCCGCCGGGCCTGCTCACCGCGCACCTGCTCCGCCATCCGCCGGGCGGCGACCTGGATCAGCCAGCCCCGCGGGTTGTCCGGCACGCCCTGCTCCGGCCACTGCACCGCGGCGGCCAGAAGGGCCTCCTGCACCGCGTCCTCGGCGGCGCAGAAGTCCCCGAAACGGCGGGTGAGGACGCCGACGACCCGCGGCGCGAGCTCGCGCAGCAGGCCGTCGACGCCCTCGTCCGTCCCGGACGGGCTCACAGCTCCCCGTCGGGCGCCGACATCACCTGGCGCACCTCGATCGGCATGTTGAGCGGCGCACCGCCCGGGCCGGGGGCGGCCGACACGTACGCGGCGATCTCCACCGCGCGCTCGGGGCCCGCGCAGTCGACGATCCACCAGCCGGCCAGGAACTCCTTGGTCTCCGGGAACGGGCCCTCGGTGACCAGTGGTGCCGCGCCGTCGCCGGCGGCCTTCACTATCCGCACCGTCTCCGGGCCGGCCAGGCCCTGGGCGTCGACGAACTCCCCGTCGGCCGCGAGCTTGGCGTTGGCGTCCCGCATGAACGCGATGTGCGCCCGGATCTCCTCCGGCGTCCAGGTGTCGATCCTCGGGAAGTCGGCGGTCCGCTCGCTGAACTGCATCAGCAGCATGTACTTCACGGTTCTCTCCTCACTCGTCCGCGCCGTCGCCCGGCGCCTCGTGGGGAGGTCGACGCCGCCGCCGCGGTTTCGACATCCCCGGCCGGAATTCGCCGAGAATATTTCGCCGCTGCCCGCCGCTGGTGCATCCGTGCAGGTCACAGGCCCATCGACCGGAGATCCTCGCGGCGCGCCCGGCCCCACTTCGACAGGAAGGAGTCGAAGGCCTGGGCCGTCCCGGCCTGCGCGGGCCGCCGGTGGCGGGGCAGCGACCAGGCCCGGGCCTGCTCGGCGAGGTGCTGCTGGGAGCAGGTGCAGGAGAGCGAGTCGCGGCACGGGTTCATGACGGTCTGCCTTCCCACGGTCTGTCGCGCGGCTGTCACGGAACGGTACCGCCGCGGTCACCGTTCACCGGACACCACACACCCGCCGAGACCGGACCGGTACACAGCCCGGCCCGCCGCGCCGGGGGGCCGGGCGCGGGGGGGGGGGGGGCGCGCGGGGCGCGGGGGGGGGGGGGAGGTGCGGGCGGC
>NZ_JBHWBW010000220.1:10066-12191 GCF_042735675.1 Kitasatospora sp. NPDC059571 | reverse complement strand
GCCCCCACCCGGGGGCTGGCCGGCCGCTTTGTGACGCTCCGCTGTCAACGCGCGTAGCGAATCGCGGGCGTGATGAACGCCGCATGTCCGGTTATCGAACGTGACCGACCGTCATCCATGACAACTGTCCGTTTCGCGGCTGTTTTGTATGTCTCGAATGTCCGATTCCTGGGATGAATCGGTCTTCCATGTGACCAAATTGAGATCCGTAATGGTCCGTTCCGCATCTCTGAGTGACCGATAGTGGGACTGTCGAGCTCGGGTCAAGGGTCATGCGCAGGGGTGCGCGCCGAACCTCGAGCGAGGAAGCACCGTCCGGTTCCGGCGTCGATGCCGGCCACCGCGAGTGCGGTGCTCTCCACGTTTGCAACACGGATTTCAGGAGGCACACCCATGCGCGGTGCCAGCCAGGCCAAGTGGGTCGTCGCAGCCGTCGCGGTCGCCCTCGCCGCTACTGCCTGCGGCAGCGGCTCGTCGAGCGGGGACGCCAACGGCACCCCCGACGCCGCCGGCACGTTCAGCTACCAGAGCAGCGAGCCGCAGCACCCGCTACAGCCCGCGAACGCGATGGAGGTCGGCGGCGGCCGCATCATCAAGAACCTCTTCCGCGGCCTGGTGGACTACGACCCGGCGACCGGCAAGCTGCGCAACCAGATGGCCGACAAGATCGAGACCACCGACGCGCAGCACTACACCGTCACCCTGAAGTCCGGCTGGACCTTCCACGACGGCACCCCGGTGACCGCGGCCTCCTTCGTGGACGCCTGGAACTGGTCCGCGAACACCAAGAACAACCAGATCAACAGCAACTGGTTCTCGGACATCAAGGGTTACACCGACGTCCACCCGGAGAAGGGCGACCCGACCACGGACAAGATGTCCGGCCTCAAGGTCGTGGACGACACCCACTTCACCATCGAGCTGACCGGCCCGGTCTCGTACTTCCAGTACAAGCTCGGCTACACCGCCTTCTCGCCGCTGCCGAAGGTCTTCTACACCGACCCGGCCAAGTACGGCGAGGCCCCGATCGGCAACGGCCCCTACAAGTTCGTCTCGTGGGAGCACAACAAGGCCGTCACCGTTGCCGCGTACGACAAGTACCAGGGCATCGACAAGCCGAAGAACGGCGGCATCGTCTTCAAGAACTACACCCAGGCCGACGCCGCCTACAAGGACCTGGTCTCCGACAACCTGGACGTGCTCGACCAGGTCGACCCGTCGGACCTCGCCTCCTACAAGAGCGACCTGGGCGACCGTGCCGTCGACCAGGCGCAGGGCGGCATCACCTCCATCGCCTTCGCGATGTACCAGCCGGCCTGGCAGGGCGTCGACAAGGCCAAGGTCCGCCAGGGCCTCTCGATGGCGATCGACCGCGACACCATCACCAAGACCGTCCTGAACGGCTCGCGCCTGCCCGCCGACAGCTGGGTCGCCCCGGGTGTCGCCGGCTACAAGAAGGGCGCCTGCGGCGAGGCCTGCACCTACAACCCGGCCAAGGCCAAGGAGCTCATCGCGGCCGGCGGCGGTGTCCCGAACAACAAGGTCACCATCGTCTACAACGCCGACGGCGGCCACAAGGACTGGGTCGACGCGGTCTGCAACTCGATCCGCCAGGCCACCGGCGTCGAGTGCCTCGGCGACCCGAAGCCGGACTTCAAGACCGCGCGCGACGTGATCGACGGCCACAAGGTCGACAGCATCATGCGCTCGGCCTGGCAGCAGGACTACCCGCTGAACGCCAACTTCCTGCGTGACATCTACGGCACCGGCGCCTCGGCGAACGACTCGCTGTACTCCTCGCCGGAGTTCGACAAGCTCGCCAAGGAGGCCGACTCGGCCGCCAACATCGACAAGACCACCGAGCTGTACCAGCAGGCCGAGGCCGTCCTCGCCAAGGACATGCCGTCCATCCCGCTCTGGTTCTACAAGACCAACTCCGGCTGGTCGAACAAGGTCCAGAACGTGAAGTTCGACTCCTTCGGCGACCCGGTCTTCACCCAGGTCGAGGTCAAGAAGTAACCCACGCCGTCAGCAGGCAGGCCGGGGGGGGGCCCCCCCCGGCCCCCGCCCCCCCGACCCCCCCCGTGGGGGGGGGGGCGGGCCCCCCCCCCCCCACACCGAGCGG
>NZ_JBHWBW010000220.1:0-10056 GCF_042735675.1 Kitasatospora sp. NPDC059571 | reverse complement strand
CGCCGCGCGCGGGGGGCCCCCGCCCCCGCCCCCCCCCGCGCACCAAGTACCCCGGGGTAGCGGCCGGGACCGGACCCTCCCCACGAAGGAGGCGCCGGCGCCGGCCGCTTCCACGCCGACCACGCAATGGAGGCATGATGGGGCGTTACGTCGCACGGCGACTGCTCCAGATGATCCCGGTCTTCCTCGGCACCACGCTCCTCATCTTCGTGATGGTGCACCTGCTGCCGGGCGACCCGATCCGGGCGATGTGGGGCGACAAGCAGCCGGACCCGGCCCAGCTCGCGTCCCTCAAGCACAAGTTCCACCTCGATCTCCCGTGGTACCAGCAGTACTGGGAGTACATGAAGGGCCTGTTCACCGGGGACTTCGGCGAGACGCTGTCCGGCCGCAAGGTCACCGACGTGATCTCCGAGGCGATGCCGGTCACCATCCGGCTGGCCCTGATGGCCTTCGGCATCGAGCTCGTCCTCGGTGTCGCGATCGGCCTGCTGTCCGGCCTCAAGCGCGGCAAGCTGGCCGACCGCAGCACGCTCGTCCTGACGCTGCTGCTCATCTCGATCCCGGTGCCGGTGCTGGGCTTCGTGTTCCAGAACCTCTTCGCCGTGCAGCTGAAGTGGGTCACCCCCACCGTTCAGGACTCGATGTCCGTGAACCAGCTGATCCTGCCGGCGGTCGTGCTCGGTTCGCTGTCGCTGGCCTACGTCGCGCGGCTCACCCGCACCTCCATCGTGGAGAACATCAAGGCCGACTACATCCGCACGGCCGTCGCCAAGGGCCTGCCGCGGCGCCGCGTCATCGGCACCCACCTGCTGCGCAACTCGATGATCCCGGTCGTCACCTTCCTCGGTACCGACCTGGGAGCGCTGATGGGCGGAGCGATCGTCACCGAGGGCATCTTCAACGTGAAGGGCGTCGGCAACGCGCTCTTCCACGCCATCAACCAGAAGGAAGGCGCCACGGTCTCCGGATTCGTGGTGGTCCTGGTGCTGGTGTACCTCGGCGCCAGCCTCATCGTCGACCTGCTCTACGCGGTCCTGGACCCGAGGATCCGGTATGCCTGACCTGATCGAGAAGACCGACATCCCGGCCCAGCGCGGCGAGAGCGCCGCCCCGGCCGCCAAGCCCGAGAAGGCCCGCAGCCTCGGCAAGGACGCCTGGGACGACCTGCGCCGCAAGCCGATCTTCCTGATCTCGGCCGCGCTGATCCTGCTGCTCCTGGTGATGGCGATCGCCCCCGGGCTGTTCACCTCCGTGGACCCGCGCGCCGGCGACCTGCGCAACCACTACCTGACGCCGCCGAACTACGGCCACCTCTTCCAGGCCGACTGGTTCGGCTACGACGGCCAGGGCCGCTCGATCTACGCCCGGATGGTCTTCGGCGCCCGCGCCTCGATCACCGTCGGCGTGCTCGTCACCGTCGCGGTGACCGTCGTCGGCGGCATCGTCGGCATGGTGGCCGGCTACTTCGGCGGCTGGGTCGACACCCTGCTGTCGCGGCTCACCGACGTGTTCTTCGGCATCCCGCTGCTGCTCGGCGCGCTGGTCGTGCTGAACGCCTTTGCGGTGCGCACGGTGTGGAGCGTGGTCTTCGCCCTGACCTTCCTCGGCTGGACCCAGATGGCCCGCGTCATGCGCGGTTCGGTGGTGACGGTCAAGCAGGCCGACTTCGTGACCGCGGCCAAGGCGCTCGGCGCCGGCACCGTGCGGATCATGTTCCGGCACATCCTGCCGAACGCGGTCGCCCCGGTGATCGTGGTCGCCACCATCGCGCTGGGCGGCTACATCGCCACCGAGGCCACGCTGAGCTTCCTCGGCATCGGCCTGCAGGACCCGACCATCTCCTGGGGCATCGACATCAACTCGGCCCAGAAGGTGATCCGTACCGCGCCGTTCGCGCTGTTCTTCCCCGCGGGCATGCTGAGCCTCACCGTGCTGGCCTTCATCATGCTCGGCGACGCGGTGCGCGACGCCCTCGACCCGAAGCTGCGCTGAGAGGCGGAGAGCACCATGACCACCGTCATCGAGAAGGCAGAGCCGGCCGGCCGGCTCACCCCCGGCACCCCGCTGCTCGAGGTCCGCGACCTGCACGTCGAGTTCAAGACCCGGGACGGCGTCGCCAAGGCCGTCAACGGCGTCAACTACTCGGTCGCCGCCGGTGAGACGCTCGCCGTGCTCGGCGAGTCCGGCTCCGGCAAGTCCGTCACCGCGCAGACGATCATGGGCATCCTCGACATGCCCCCCGGCCGGGTCACCGCCGGCGAGATCCTCTACCGCGGCCAGGACATGCTGACCATGTCCAACGAGGAGCGCCGGAAGATCCGCGGCCGGAAGATCGCCATGATCTTCCAGGACGCGCTGTCCTCGCTCAACCCCGTGCTCTCGGTGGGCTACCAGCTCGGCGAGATGTTCCGGGTGCACGAGGGCGCCTCCAAGAAGGCGGCCAAGGCCAAGGCGATCGAGCTGATGGACCGGGTCCGCATCCCGGCCGCCGCCCAGCGCGTCGACGACTACCCGCACCAGTTCTCCGGCGGCATGCGCCAGCGCATCATGATCGCCATGGCGCTGGCCCTGCAGCCCGACCTGATCATCGCGGACGAGCCCACCACCGCCCTGGACGTCACCGTCCAGGCGCAGGTGATGGACCTGCTCGCCGAGCTCCAGGCCGAGTACAACATGGGCCTGATCCTGATCACCCACGACCTCGGCGTGGTCGCCGACGTCGCGGACAAGATCGCCGTGATGTACGCCGGCCGGATCGTCGAGACCGCCCCCGTCCACGAGCTGTACGCCCGGCCGGCGCACCCCTACACCAAGGGCCTGCTGCGGTCGATCCCGCGCCTCGACCAGAAGGGCGAGGAGCTCTACGCGATCAAGGGCCTGCCGCCGAACCTGTACAAGGTCCCGGCCGGCTGCGCGTTCAACCCGCGCTGCGACGCGGCCACCGACCTCTGCCGCACCGAGATCCCGGCGCTGCACCAGGTGCTCGACAAGGAAGGCGCCGAGCTCGCCGGCCGCCGCAGCGCCTGCCACCTCTGGAAGGAGACCCTCCATGGCTGAGCCGATCCTGGAGGTGCGCGACCTGGTCAAGCACTACCCGCTGAGCCAGGGCATCCTCTTCAAGAAGCAGGTCGGCGCGGTCAAGGCCGTCGACGGCATCTCCTTCACCCTGCACAAGGGCGAGACGCTGGGCATCGTCGGCGAGTCCGGCTGCGGCAAGTCGACGCTGGCCAAGGTCCTGATGAACCTGGAGCGGGCCACCTCCGGCCAGGTGCTCTACAAGGGCGAGGACATCTCCAAGCTGTCCGGTTCGGCGCTGAAGGCGGTGCGCCGCAACATCCAGATGGTGTTCCAGGACCCGTACACCTCGCTGAACCCGCGGATGACGGTCGGCGACATCATCGGGGAGCCGTTCGAGATCCACCCGGAGGTGGCGCCCAAGGGCGACCGCCGCAAGGCGGTCCAGGACCTCCTCGACGTGGTGGGGCTGAACCCGGAGTACATCAACCGGTACCCGCACCAGTTCTCCGGCGGCCAGCGCCAGCGCATCGGCATCGCCCGCGGCCTCGCGCTCAGGCCCGAGGTGATCATCTGCGACGAGCCGGTCTCCGCCCTCGACGTCTCCGTCCAGGCCCAGGTGATCAACCTGCTGGAGCAGCTCCAGAAGGACCTGGAGCTCTCCTACATGTTCATCGCCCACGACCTCTCGATCGTGCGGCACATCTCCGACCGGGTCGGCGTGATGTACCTCGGCCGGATGGTCGAGATCGGCACCGACGAGGAGATCTACGAGCACGCCACCCACCCGTACACCCAGGCGCTGCTCTCCGCCGTGCCGGTGCCCGACCCCGCGGGCCGGGAGGGGCGCGAGCGGATCATCCTCTCCGGTGACATCCCGTCGCCGGCCAACCCGCCGTCCGGGTGCCGCTTCCGCACCCGCTGCTGGAAGGCCGAGGAGCGCTGCTCCACCGAGGTGCCGCTGCTCGCGGTGCCGGCCGTCGGCGAGGGCCCGGCCAAGCACGAGTCGGCCTGCCACTTCGCCGAGGTCCGGGAGCCCGTGACCGCTTCCTGACCTGCTCGGGACGTGCCCGCAGGGCCCGTGGTGCACCGCACCGCGGGCCCTGCGGCGTATCCGGCACCCATCCGGCGGTATCCAGCTCGCGCCACCGCTGGACCGCTCCTTCGATGGGGTGTGATGAGTCCTACACCCTGAGGAGGAAGCCCCATGCCTGCAGGCACCCGAGTGCGCTGGGCCGTGGTCATCGCGACGAGCGTGGCCCTCGTGGCCACGGGCTGCGGCAGTAGTGGGGGCGGAGGGGGCAGCAGCGGCGCGAGCGGGACCGGTGGCGGAGTCGTCACCGCCTGGTGGGGAGACCCGCAGAACCCGCTGGAGCCGGCGAACACCAACGAGGTCAACGGCGGCGCCGTCCTCAACATGATCTTCACCGGTCTCGTGTCCTACGATCCCAAGACGAGCGCCCCCAGCAACGCCAACGCCGACTCGATCACCTCCAGCGACCAGCAGACCTGGACGGTCAAGCTGAAGCCCGGCTGGAAGTTCAGCGACGGCACCACGGTCACCGCCAAGTCCTACGTGGACGCCTGGAACTACGGCGCCCTGTCCACCAACAAGCAGCTGAACAGCAGCTTCTTCTCCTACATCCAGGGCTACGACCAGGTCGCGCCGGCGTCCGGCAACCCGACCGCGCAGACCATGTCCGGCCTCAAGGTCGTGGACGACAACACCTTCACCGTCGCCCTGACCCAGAAGTTCTCCACCTGGCCCGCGACGCTCGGCTACTCCGCCTACGTCCCGCTCCCGGCGAGCTTCTTCTCCGACCACGCGGCGTACCTCAACAAGCCGGTCGGCAACGGCCCGTACGAGATCACCTCGTGGACCAAGAGCTCGAAGATGGAGCTGCGGCCGTTCACCGGCTACAGCGGCACCAACAAGGCCAAGAACGGCGGCATCGACCTCAAGGTCTACACCGACACCAACGCGGCCTACGCGGACCTCCTCGCGGGCAACCTCGACGTCAACAACGGCCTGCCCAACAGCGCCCTGAAGACCGTCGACTCCGACCTCAACGGCCGCTTCCTCAACACCCCGGCCGGCATCATCCAGACCATCTCGTTCCCGCTGTACGACCCGGCCTGGAACACCGCCAACGCCAAGCTCGTCCGCCAGGGCATCTCGATGGCGATCGACCGGCCCACCATCACCAAGGTGGTCTTCACCAACACCCGTACCCCCGCCACCGACTGGACCTCGCCGGTGCTGGGGACGGCGGGCGGCTACAAGGAGGGTCTGTGCGGTGAGACCTGCACCTACAACCCGACCAAGGCCAAGCAGCTGATCCAGCAGGGCGGCGGCATCCCCGGCGGCCAGCTCACCATCTCCTACAACGCGGACGGCCCGCACAAGGAGTGGGTCGACGCGGTCTGCAACAGCATCAACAACGCGCTCGGCAACACCAAGGCCTGCGTCGGCAACCCGATCGGCACCTTCGCCGACTTCCGCAACCAGGTCACCACCAAGAAGATGACCAGCGCCTTCCGCACCGGCTGGCAGATGGACTACCCGCTGATCCAGGACTTCCTGCAGCCGCTGTACTTCACCGGCGCCTCGTCCAACGACTCCGGCTACAGCAACCCGCAGTTCGACAGCCTGGTCAACCAGGCCAACGCCAACCCCGACACGTCCGCCGCGATCGGCCAGTTCCAGGACGCGCAGAAGCTGCTCATCCCCGACCTGCCCGCCATCCCGCTCTGGTACCAGAACGGCACCGTCGGCTGGTCCTCCAAGGTCAGCAACGTCCTGCTCAACCCCTTCAGCGTCCCGGTCTACGACCAGATCACCGTCAAGTAACCGGCCGGGCGGCGGCCCACTGGAGGTTCGCATGGGACGCTACGTCATCAGACGGCTGCTCCAGATGATCCCGGTGTTCCTCGGGAGCACGTTCCTGATCTTCGTCATGGTCCACGCGCTCGGCGACCCGGTGAACGCTCTCTTCGGCGACAAGGCCCCGGACCCGGTCATCGCCCAGCAGATCCGTGAGCAGTACAACCTGAACGACCCCCTGTGGCTCCAGTACCTGATCTACATGGGCAACCTGTTCCGCTGGGACTTCGGCACCACCTTCAACGGACAGTCCGTCACGTCCCTGCTCGCCACCGCCTACCCGGCGACGATCAAGCTGACGGCAGTGGCCTTCACCATCGAGGTGATCTTCGGGGTCGGCTTCGGGCTGATCAGCGGCCTGCGCCGGGGCGGCTGGTCGGACAACACGGTGCTGGTCTTCACCCTGATCGTCATCTCGATCCCGACCTTCGTCACCGGCTACGTGCTCCAGTACTTCTTCGGCGTGAAGTGGGGCGTGCTGCCGGCCACCGCCGGCGACAACCTCACCCTCAACTCGCTGCTGCTGCCCGGCATCGTGCTGGCCTCGGTCTCCCTCGCGTACGTCGCCCGGCTCACCCGGACGACCGTCGCCGAGAACTCCAAGGCCGACTACGTGCGCACCGCCGTCGCCAAGGGCCTGCCACGCCGCCGGGTGACCATCAACCACCTGCTGCGCAACTCGCTGATCCCGGTCGTCACCTTCCTCGGCGCCGACCTCGGCGCCCTCATGGGCGGCGCCCTGGTCACCGAGCGGATCTTCAACATCCACGGCGTCGGCTACTACCTCTACCAGGGCATCGTCCGCCAGAACACGGCGACGGTGGTCGGCTTCGTCACCGTCCTGATCATCATCTACCTGGTGGCCAACCTGCTCGTCGACCTGCTCTACGCGGTCCTGGACCCGAGGATCCGTTATGCCTGACCAGGAGAAGTACAACAAGGCGGACCCGCTCGCCGACGCCGGCACCGAGGAGGAGGAGATCCAGAGCGCCGTCGAGAGCCGGACCTTCGACCTCGGCACGATGGAAGCGCAGACTTTAATCAAGAACGAGCGACTCGAGGACGAGCCGGGCATCGCCGCCGCGGACGAGCGGGTCCAGCCCCGCAGCCTCTGGCAGGACGCCTGGCGGGACCTGCGCCGCAACCCCATCTTCATCATCTCGGGGCTGCTGATCGTCTTCCTCGTCATCGTGGCGATCTGGCCCGGCCTGTTCACCTCGACGGACCCGCTGCAGTGCGACCTGTCCAAGTCCCAGCAGGGGCCGGAGTCCGGGCACCCGTTCGGCTTCGACGGGCAGGGCTGCGACGTGTACTCCCGGACGATCTACGGAGCCCGGGCCTCGATCACCGTCGGCGTCTGCGCCACCCTCGGCGCCGCGCTGGTCGGCACCGTGCTGGGCGGCCTCGCCGGCTTCCTCGGCGGCTGGTCCGACTCGGTGATCTCCCGCGTCGCCGACATCTTCTTCGGCATCCCGATCCTCCTCGGCGGCCTGGTCTTCCTCTCCGTCATCCCCAGCCGGTCGATCTGGATCGTGGTGGCGTTCATCGTGGTGCTCGGCTGGCCGCAGATCGCCCGCATCGGCCGCGGCGCCGTGATCACCGCCAAACAGCAGGACTACGTGACCGCGGCCAGGGCGCTCGGGGCCAGCAACTCCCGGCTGATGCTGCGGCACATCCTGCCCAACGCGGTCGCGCCGATCATCGTCGTCGCCACCATCGCGCTGGGCACCTACATCGCCCTGGAGGCCACCCTGAGCTTCCTCGGCGTCGGCCTGAAGCCGCCGACGGTCTCCTGGGGCATCGACATCTCCTCGGCCTCGGCCACCTTCCGCAACGCCCCGCACATGCTCCTCTACCCGGCCGGTGCGCTGAGCCTCACCGTCCTGGCGTTCATCATGCTCGGCGACGCGGTCCGCGACGCTCTCGACCCCAAGCTGCGCTGAGAGGGGCCCCCACCAACCATGGACGACGGCATGAACAGCGACGAGAGCGCCATCCGGATCGACCCGCAGGACGCCCGCACCACCGGTCCGGCCGGCACTCTGCTCGACGTGCGCGACCTGCACGTCGAGTTCCGGACCAGGGAAGGCGTCGCCAAGGCCGTCAACGGCGTCGACTACTCGGTCGCCGCCGGTGAGACGCTCGCCGTGCTCGGCGAGTCGGGTTCCGGCAAGTCGGTCACCGCCCAGGCGATCATGGGCATCCTGGACACCCCGCCCGGGCACATCACCGGCGGCGAGATCCTCTTCAAGGGCCGCGACCTGCTGAAGCTCAGCGGCGAGGAGCGGCGGAAGATCCGCGGCGAGCAGATGGCGATGATCTTCCAGGACGCGCTGTCCTCGCTGAACCCCGTGCACACCGTCGGCGCCCAGCTCGGCGAGATGTTCCGGGTGCACCGCGGCGCCTCCAAGAAGGACGCCAGGGCCAAGGCGATCGAGCTGATGGAGCGGGTCCGCATCCCGGCCGCCAAGGAGCGGGTGAACGACTACCCGCACCAGTTCTCCGGCGGCATGCGCCAGCGCATCATGATCGCCATGGCGCTGGCCCTGGAGCCGGACCTGATCATCGCGGACGAGCCCACCACCGCCCTGGACGTCACCGTCCAGGCGCAGGTGATGGACCTGCTGGCCGAGCTCCAGGCCGAGTACAACATGGGCCTGATCCTGATCACCCACGACCTCGGCGTGGTCGCCGACGTCGCGGACAAGATCGCCGTGATGTACGCCGGCCGGATCGTCGAGACCGCGCCGGTCGAGCACCTCTACAAGAGCCCGGCGCACCCCTACAGCCGGGGGCTGCTGGACTCCATCCCGCGCCTGGACCAGAAGGGCCAGGAGCTCTACGCGATCAAGGGCCTGCCGCCCAACCTGCTGCGGATCCCCACGGGCTGCGCGTTCAATCCGCGCTGCCCGCGGGCCCAGGACATCTGCCGGCAGGAGGTCCCCGCGCTGTTCGACGTCACCGAGGACGACGGGACGCCCGTCCCGGGACGGGGCAGTGCCTGCTTCTTCTGGAAGGAGACCGTCCATGACGTCTGACGGGACGGGTGCGGTGGACGCCGCGCTGCCCGAGGAGGTCGCCTTCGCCCACCCGGTGCCGCGCGGCGAGCCCATCCTGGAGGTGCGCGACCTGGTCAAGCACTTCCCGCTGACCCGGGGCATCATCGTCAAGAAGCAGGTCGGCTCGGTCAAGGCCGTCGACGGGGTCTCCTTCGACCTCATGCAGGGCGAGACGCTGGGCATCGTCGGCGAGTCCGGCTGCGGCAAGTCGACGCTGGCCAAGGTCCTGATGAACCTGGAGCCGGCCACCAGCGGATCGGTCCGGTTCAAGGGGGAGGAGATCTCCCGGCTGTCCGGTTCGGCGCTGAAGGCGGTGCGCCGCAACATCCAGATGGTGTTCCAGGACCCGTACACCTCGCTGAACCCGCGGATGACGGTCGGCGACATCATCGGGGAGCCGTTCGAGATCCACCCGGAGGTGGCGCCCAAGGGCGACCGCCGCAAGGCGGTCCAGGACCTCCTCGACGTGGTGGGCCTGAACCCGGAGTACATCAACCGGTACCCGCACCAGTTCTCCGGCGGCCAGCGCCAGCGCATCGGCATCGCCCGCGGCCTCGCGCTCAAGCCCGAGGTGATCATCTGCGACGAGCCGGTCTCCGCCCTCGACGTCTCCGTCCAGGCCCAGGTGATCAACCTGCTGGAGCAGCTGCAGAACGAGTTCAACCTGTCGTACATGTTCATCGCCCACGACCTCTCGATCGTGCGGCACATCTCCGACCGGGTCGGCGTGATGTACCTCGGCCGGATGGTCGAGATCGGCACCGACGAGGAGATCTACGACCACGCCACCCACCCGTACACCCAGGCGCTGCTCTCCGCGGTGCCGGTGCCGGACCCGACGGTGCGCGAGGACCGGGACCGGATCGTGCTCACCGGCGACGTGCCCTCGCCGGCCAACCCGCCGTCCGGGTGCCGCTTCCGTACCCGCTGCTGGAAGGCCGAGGAGAAGTGCGCGCGCGACGTGCCGGAACTCGCCATCCGGGAGTGGCTGGAGGACCGGGCCCGGCACGACTCGGCCTGCCACTTCGCCGCGGAGCGCCAGGCCGACCGGAACGGCAGCTGACGCAGAACGGCGGCGGGCCCCCTCCCGACCGC
>NZ_JBHWBW010000219.1:0-12203 GCF_042735675.1 Kitasatospora sp. NPDC059571 | reverse complement strand
GCGGCCCGGGCCCCCCGGCCCCCCGCGCCGCCCGCCCCCGCTGGGGGGGGGGGGGCTTGACCGGGGGTCGCGGGGGCGCCCGGGGCGGGGGGGTGCCCGCGACGGCGCAGGCCGGCCGGGCCGGTCGGTCAGCGGCTGAGCCGGTCGATCACGGCGAGCTCCTCGGCGGTCAGCGGGCCGCCGTTCAGCGCGTCGATGTTCTGGTCGAGCTGGGCGACGCTCGACGCGCCGATGATCACCGAGACCACCCGCTCGTCGCGCAGCACCCAGGAGAGCGCCAGCTGGGCGAGGGTCTGGCCGCGCTGCTCGGCGACCTTGTTCAGCGCCCGCAGCTGCTCCAGCTTCTGGCCGGTCAGCGCCTCCTCCTTGAGGAAGTGCCCGACCGACATCCGCGACCCGGCCGGCACCTCGCCGCTGAGGTAGCGGTCCGTCAGCAGGCCCTGGGCCAGCGGGGAGAAGGCGATCAGGCTGGTCTGCGTCTCGCCGATCGCGTCCAGCAGGCCGTCCTCGGCGGAGCGGTTGAGGATCGAGTAGCTGATCTGGTTCATCAGCACCGGCGTGCCCAGCCCGCGGAGGATCTCCACCGCCTCCCGGTGCTGCTGCGCCGGGTAGTTGGAGATGCCCGCGTACAGCGCCTTCCCGGAGCGCACCGCCGAGTCCAGCGCCCCCATCGTCTCCTCCAGCGGAGTCGAGGGGTCGTAGCGGTGGGAGTAGAAGACGTCGACGTAGTCCAGGCCCATCCGGTCCAGCGACTGGTCGAGGCTGGCGAGCAGGTACTTGCGCGAGCCGCCGTCGCCGTACGGGCCCGGCCACATGTCGTAGCCCGCCTTGGAGGCGATGAACAGCTCGTCGCGGTACGGCCGGAAGTCCTGCGCGAAGAGGTAGCCGAAGTTGCGCTCGGCACTGCCGTACGGCGGGCCGTAGTTGTTGGCGAGGTCGAAGTGGGTGATGCCGCGGTCGAAGGCCCGGCGCAGCACCGCCCGCTGCACGTCCAGCGGCTGCGTGTCGCCGAAGTTGTGCCACAGGCCGAGCGAGACGGCGGGCAGCTGCACGCCGCTGCGCCCCGCGCGCCGGTAGGCCATGGACGCGTAGCGGTCGTCCGAGGGGAGATAGGTCATACCGGCATCCTGCCAGGTGGCGGTGGTGGCGGGGACCTTGGACCCTGCCGGCCGGCGGCCCGCCCGGCGTAGCCTGACGGCAGCCCGGGCGGACGGCCCGGGGCAGTGGGGCGGAGAGGAGCCGCGGTGCCCGGGGCCGACATCACCGACCGCGCCGACCTGGAGCGGCTGCTGCGGGAGTTCTACGCGGCGGCCTTCGCCGACCCGCTGATCGGCCCGTACTTCACCGAGGTCGCCGGGCTCGAGCTGGAGGCGCACCTCCCGCACATCACGGACTTCTGGGAGAGCGCCCTGCTGCGCACCGCCGACTACCGGCGCAACGCCTTCGCCCCGCACCAGGGGCTGCACCGCCGCCGGCCGCTGACCGCCGAGCACTTCGGCCGGTGGGTCCAGCTCTGGCAGGCGGCGGTGGACGGCCGGCACGGCGGCCCGGTCGCGGAGCGCGCCAAGGCCCAGGGCGAGCGGATCGCCCGGGCCATGCTGCGCCGGACCGCGGGTCCGGACACCGGCGGCGGCACGGGCGGCTTCGTGCCGTTGTCGGCCGTCCTGCTGCGCAGCGGCTGACCCGGCGGGCGCGCCGCACGGCAGGGCCGCCGCCCCGGGGCGATCGGAGCCGGCGTCAGGGCCCTGCGCCGCCGGCGGGGCGTCTCCCTCGCATCGCTGGATTCTGTACCTATCAGTATGTACAGTGATCGCCATGAGCACCCAGGACCGTCTGATCGAGAGCACCCAGGAGCTCCTGTGGGAGCGCGGCTACGTGGGCACCAGCCCCAAGGCCATCCAGCAGCACGCCGGCGCCGGCCAGGGCAGCATGTACCACCACTTCACCGGCAAGCCCGACCTCGCCGCCGCGGCACTGCGCCGCAGCGCCGCCCAGCTGCGGGCCGCCACCGAGGACCTGCTCGACGGCCCCGGCACCGCGTACGAGCGGATCGCCGGGTACCTGCTGCGCCAGCGCGACGTCATGCGCGGCTGCCGGATCGGCCGGATGGCGCAGGACCCGGACGTGGTGGCCGACCCCGCGCTGCGGGCGCCGGTCGAGGAGACCTTCGCCTGGCTGCGCGGCCGGATCGCCGGGATCGTCGCCGAGGGCCGCGCCGCCGGCGAGCTCGCCGACGGCCCCGAGCCGGCCGACCTCGCGGCCGCCGTCGTCGCCGTCGTCCAGGGCGGCTACGTGCTGGCCCGCGCCGCCGACGACCCCGAACCCTTCCACCAGGCCGTCCGCGGCGCCCTCGCGCTGCTGCGCACCCCGTAGGAGGCCCGCCGTGCAGGCGATGCAGTACGAGATCACCCTCCCCGCCGACTACGACATGGGGATCGTCCACCGCCGGGTCGCCACCCGGGCGCACCTCACCGACGGCCTGCCCGGCCTCGGGCTCAAGGCCTACCTGGTCCGCGAGCGGGGCCGCGACGGCTCCCCGGTCAACCAGTACGCGCCGCTCTACCTGTGGCACTCCGCCGCCGGGATGGCCGCCTTCCTCACCGGGCCGGGATTCGGCGGGCTGAGCGCCGACTTCGGGCGCCCGGCCGTCCGGCACTGGCTCGGCGCCGGATTCCACCGCGGCCCGGCCGCCTCCGCCGTGCCCGCCGCCGCGACCCGGGTGCTGCACACCCTCGCGCCGGACGCCGACCCGGCGCAGGCGGTCACCGCCGCCCTCGCAGGCCTCGCGGACGCCCCCGGCCTGCACAGCGCCGCCGTCGCCGTCGACCCGGACCGCTGGGAGCTGCTGCACCTCGCGCTCTGGCAGGACACCCCGCCGCCCGGCGCCGAGGGCACCCGCTACCGGGTGCTGCACCTGTCCCGCCCCGGTCTCGACCTGCTCCCCGCCCCCGTGGAGGCCTGACATGGCGACCCCCGCCGACCCCGTCCCCGCCGACCCCGTCCCCGCCGGCCTCACCCCGGCCGTCCTCGACCGCGCCGCCGGCTACCGGGTACTGGCCGACCTCCAGGACGCCGCCACCCGCGAGGCCACCCTGCCCGCCCTGGAACGGCAGGCGCCCGGCTTCCCCGACTGGATCGTCACCAGCCTCTTCGGCGGCACCTACCAGCGGCCCGGCCTCGACGCCCGCGACCGCCAACTGCTCACCCTCGCCGCACTGGCCGCCCTCGGCGGCGTCGACCCGCAGCTGCACGGACACGTCCGCAGCGGCCTGCGGGTCGGCCTCACCGGCGAGCAGATCACCGAGTGCTTCGTCCACCTCGCCCCGTACATCGGCGTCCCCAAGGCGCTGGCCGCCCTGCGGGTCGCCGCCGCCGCGCTGGCGGAGCCGGCCGGCGGGGCGGCGGGCGGCGGGCCGGCGCCGCCGGAAGCGGCGCGGGGAGCGCCCCCGGCGCCGCCCCCGCGCCCACCGTCCGGACGGTGCTCGGCGACCTGCCGCCGGAGGAGCTCGGCGTCACCGACTCCCACGACCACCTCTTCCTCGCCAGTGCGCAGCTGCCCGGCCAGGAGCTGGACGACCCGGCCGCCGCCGAGGCCGAACTGCGCGCCTTCACCGCCCTCGGCGGCCGCTCCGTCGTCCAGTGGACGCCGCACGGCATGGGCGGGCGCCCCGGCGACCTGGCCGAGCTGTCCCGGCGCACCGGCGTCCACCTGGTCGCCGCCACCGGACTCCACCGGGCCATGCACTACGCGGACCGGGATGCCCTGCGCCGGCTCGACCCGGCCGAGCTGTTCACCGCCGAACTGCGCAGCCACGCCGGGCTGGTGAAGGTGGCCGGCGCCTACCACGGCCTCGACGCGCACGCCCGGTGGACGATGGCGGGCGCCGCGGAGGCGCACCGGGCGACCGGGGCGCCGATCGCCGTCCACCACGAGCTCGGCACCGCCGCCGAGGACGTCCTGGAGCTGCTCTGCGGCGACCTCGGCGTCCCGCCGCACCGGGTGATCCTGGGCCACCTCAACCGCTTCCCCGACCTCGGCCTGCACCGCCGGCTCGCCGCCTCCGGCGCCTACCTCGCCCTCGACGGGCCCTCCGCGGCGAACCACGCCACCGACCACCATCTGCTGGACTGCCTCGCCGCGCTCGCCGACGCCGGCCACGCCGACCGGCTGCTGCTCGGCGGCGACACCACCACCGCGGCCGCCCGCGGGAACCCGGGCATGGCGTACCTGCTGCGGCGGATCCGGCCGCGGCTCGGGCCCGACCTCGCGCACCGGGTGTTCACCGCCAACCCGGCCGTCGCCTTCGCGGTGCCCTGGACCCCCCGGCGCACGGATGACCCGGCGCCGGATTCGGGAGCATCCTGGTAGCAGGGACAGGCGGCACGGGCGGGGCCGCGCCGCGGGCAAGGACACCCGGGAGCCGGTCATGAACAGCAGATCCCCCGCAGGCGTGGTCGCCGGTGTGGACGGTTCGGAGCGGGCCGCCGCGGCCGCCGAGTGGGCCGCCGAGGAAGCCGTCCGGCGTGAGTGCCCGCTGCACTTGGTGCACGCGGTCAACACCGGGACGGTCACCCTCTCGCCGCGCACCAGCACGGCCGTGACCGACCTGATCCTGCGCGACGCCGAGGGCACCCTGGACGAGGCGCTCGGCAAGCTCCGGGCCGCCCACCCCGCGCTGCGCATCACCGGCGACGTGGTCCCGCGGGACGCCGCCGAGGCCGTGCTGACCGCGGCCGAGCACGCCGAGCTGGCGGTGGTCGGCACCCGCGGCCACGGCGGCTTCGCCTCGCTGCTGCTGGGCTCGGTCAGCCTGCGGGTCGCCGCCCACTCGGTCTGCCCGGTCGTGGTGGTGCGCGACGCCGAACCGCCCGGAGGCCGGGTGCTGGTCGCCGTCCGCGACGAGCGGGACGGCCCGGCGCTGCGCTTCGCCCTGCGGGCCGGTGAGCGCACCGGGCTGCCGGTGCGCGCCCTGCACAGCTGGTCGCCGGCGGTCGCGGACGTCGGCCACATGGCGCCGATGGTGGACGAGATCGGCGAGGAGGCCCGGCTGCACGAGCAGCTGCTGGCCCGGATCTGCGACCCGGTGCGGGAGGAGTACCCGGACGTGGACTTCCGGGCCGGGCAGGTGAGCGGCGGCACGGCGGCCGCGCTGGTGGAGGCCTCCCGGCAGGCCGCCCTGCTGGTGGTCTCCCGCCGCCAGCCCGCCCCGCACTTCGGCCTGCGGCTGGGTACGGCCGTGCACGCCGTCCTGCACCACGCCGCCTGCCCGGTGGCCGTCGTCCCGCTCTGACCCGCGCCGCCGCAGCCGCCGCGCCGTCCCGCGCCGTTCACGGCGCCGACGGGCCGTTCCGGTGCGGACGGCCGGTTATCGGCGGACGTCCGGGGACGGGCATACTTGACCGTCGGCGCGGGCGGGCGCATCCGTCCGCCCGGATCGGCGGCCGCCGGGTGCAACCGGGCACCCCCGGTTCGGCGTGGGTTCAAGGGGGGCCGGGCGGAGTACCGCCGGGCCGTGCCGACGGGATGCGGACAGTACCGCCAGGTGGTGCCGCGCAGGACACGGGGAGCAGCAGGATCATGGGGCTGACCAGCCATTCGGTGCTGGCGATCGCGGTGGTGGCCGCGATCGCGGCGATGGCCGCGACGGTGTGGGGGTGGCCGCGGCTCGCCCGGACGAACGTCCCGGCGGTGCTGGGCCGGATCGGTGCACTGCTGGGCACGCAGGTCGCGGTGCTGTGCGCGATCGGGCTGGCGGCCAACAACTACTTCGCGTTCTACAGCAGCTGGGACGACCTGCTGGGCACCGGCGGCACCGGGCCCGTCTCGGTGCAGGCCGCCGCGGAGAACCGGCCGGCCGGCGCGGTCCCGCCGCCGGTGGTGAAGGCGCAACTGCTGGGCCACGAGAAGGTGGACGCGCCCGGCGGCGGGCAGGACCCGCAGCAGGTGGGCCAGATCCAGTCGGTGCGGATCACCGGGTCCGCGACCGGCCTGACCACCGAGGCGTACGTCTACCTCCCGCCGCAGTACTTCCAGCCGGCCTTCAAGGACCGCCGCTTCCCGGCCGCGGTCGCCCTGACCGGGTTCCCGGGCGATGCGAAGAACCTGATCACCCGGCTCAACTACCCGGGCACCGCCCTGCAGTTGGTGCAGGCCGGCAAGATGCGGCCGACCGTCCTGGTGCTGATGCGCCCCTCGCCGGCGATGCCGACCGACACCGAGTGCGAGGACGTGGCCGGCGGCGCGCAGGCGGAGTCGTACTTCACCAAGGACGTGCCGCGGGTGGTCGAGGCGAGCTACCGGGTGTCGTCCGAGCCCGCGGCCTGGGGCATCATCGGCAACTCGACCGGCGGCTACTGCGCCCTCAAGATGGCGATGCGCCACCCGGAGGTGTACCCGACCGCGGTCTCGGTCTCCGGCTACTACAAGGCCGCCGAGGACTCCACCACCGGCGACCTGTTCAAGGGCAGTGCGCAGCGCCGCAACGAGGCCGACCTGATGTGGCGCCTCGGCCACCTGCCGCAGCCGAAGCTCGCGGCGCTGCTGGCCGGCCCGCTGGCGGGCGACGGCGACTACAAGAAGCAGACCGACGCCTTCCAGGCCGCCGTCCGCCCGCCGATGACGGTGGGACAGGCGACGGTGGCGCAGGGCGGCCACAACTTCAAGACCTGGACCCAGCTGCTGCCGCCCTCGCTGGAGTGGCTGGGCCAGCACCTCGCGGCGGTCTGAGCCGCCCCGCCCGGTGCTCAGGCCAGCTGCTCCAGGGTGCCGGTGTGCAGCTCGCCGACCCGGCCGCCCTCGCCCTCGTACGTCCAGAAGACCCGGACCGTCAGGGCGGCCAGGTCCATCACATGGCTGACCGTGATGCCGCTCTGCTCCGTCCAGCTGACGAACCACTGCCGGGGGCCGGTCTGCGCGACGTGCAGCGCGACGTCCTCGAACTGGCCGGCCGACTCGCCGAGGCCCTCCCAGCGCAGCCGCCGGCCGTCGGCCGAGTAGGAGTTGCGGAACGCGGCGCCGTTGTCGACCTGGAAGAGGTAGGTGTGGCCGGCGAAGCCCGGCAGGGGCGCGGTCATCTCGGAGTGTCCTCGGCTCGGTGCGGGGATCGGTGCGGCCGGGCGGCCGCACCCCGTTCAACCTAGCGGACGCCCTGATCGTTCCCCCAGCCCCGGCGCGGGGGCACCCCGGCGCCGGGCGCGGACGGGCCGCCCGGACGGCCCGTATCTGTTGGTGCGTCACCGAACGGCTTGTTAGCGTCCCAGTGTCCGCGTCTGCGGACCGTGGTGCCGGGGCGCCGATTCCTGTCCGCTCGGTGCCGGCCGTCCGACCGCGGGAGCAGGGCAGGAGCGGGGGAGCGGTCCGGCCGCGCACCCCGGTGCCCGGTCGCCCCGTTCTGCCCCGGGCGCCCCGAGGTGCCGCCATGCGTGCCCTGACCCTCCCGTCCCGGCTGGCCGCCGCGTTCTGCGCCGCGGCCCTGGTCGCCGTCCCGCTGGCCGGCCGCGCCGAGGCGGCGCCGGCCGTCGTGCAGGACCGGCTCGCGCCGACCGCGATGACCGCCGGCGTCGCCCAGCGCGCCGAGCTCGTGCTGCACTCCTCCGCCTGCTTCTACGCCCGCCGGGTCGGCGTCGCCGTCCGGGACGCCGCCGGGCACGTGCTCGACTTCCCCGGCGGCGCGCAGACCCGGCGGATATGCCCGGCCGGGACGAGCGTCGCCACCGGCGCCCGCGCCCTGCCGGCCGGCACCTACACGGCCTTCGGCACCTGGCAGGACTGGCTCGGCGCCTGGCACGACCTGGCGGCGCAGCCGCTCACCGTCGCCGCCGCCACCGGGCCGGTGACCGCCCCGCCCGCGGCCGGCCGCGCGCTGGCCTTCTCGGAGGAGTTCGACCACCCGATCGCCTGGGGCGCCGTCTGGATGGGCGACTGGACCAGCGCGTACCGCTACGGCAACCACAACCCGGCCGACAACAAGCTCGACTGGCTGACCCGCAGCGCCGTGACCGTGGCGGGCGGCGTCGCCGCCTTCACCGCCCGGCCGTCCGGGCACGTCCTGGAGAACGGCCGGCAGGCCTGGACGACCGGCCTGCTCACCACCGAGGGCACCTCGCAGGGCTTCCGGCTGCGCACCGGCGACTACATCGAGACCCGGGTCCAGCTGCCGAAGGGGCTGGGCGCCTGGCCGGCGCTGTGGACCTGGAAGGACGGCAACGGCGAGGTCGACAGCTTCGAGTACCACCCGGACAACCCCAACCTGCTGGAGCTGACCAACCACGTCCGGCCCGCCGGCACGTACCTGACCGACCCGGCGGCCGTCGCCCCGGGCGGCTGGGTCACCGTCGGCACTGCGTACGGCGCGGACTCGGTCGACTGGTACCTGAACGGCGTCAAGGTCTGGTCGGACGGCACCGGCGTCGGGCCGGACTGGTCCGCGTACCCGATCCTCAACCTGTCGGTGGTCGCGGGCCGCTACCACCCGGCGCCGGCCGGCACCGCGCCGCTCGCCTTCGCCGCCGACTACCTGCGGGTCTACCGCTGAGGCCGTCCGGGCCGGGGCCCGGGCGCCGTCCGGGGGAGCCGGGCGCCGCCCGGCCCCCGCCCCCCGCGCGGCGGTCGGGGGTTTCCCCCGCGGCCCGGGGTGGGGGGGGGGCGGGGCGGGGACTGTGGGTGGGGGGTGGGGGCCGGGGGGGCGGCGGGCCGCGCGGCCGCCGCGCCCGGCTCGTCGTACGTTGGAATCCCCCGGAGCCGAGTGAGGTGGTGGCGATGGCCGAGTACGTGGTGAGCGAGGTCGGCGCGGTGGTCGCGCCGGACCGTGAGGCCGAACTGGTGGCGCTCTACCGGGAGCTGGTGTCCGGCCCGCTGCCGGACGGCCTGCTGCGCACGGAGCTGCTGCGCGGACCCTCCGGGCACTGGCGGATCCAGAGCCACTGGCGGGACATGACGGCGCTGGAGGCGGTGCGCAACGCGCCGGAGCGCCCCGCAGCCCCGCAGCTCTTCCGCCGGGTGGGCACCGAGCCGGAACTGACCGTGTTCACCGTGGCCGCCGCCCAGGAGGCCGACCTGTCGCTGCAGTGACCGGTCAGGGCGCCAGCACCCGGCCGAGCCGGGCCGCGATCTCCCGCATCACCGGCACCAGCGCGGCCTCGCCGTGCTGGTCCTCCAGCGCCCGGATCCGGGCCTCCGGCCCCGACACCGAGAGCGCCGTCGGGGTCGGGGCACCGGGTACCGCCACGGCGATGCAGCGGACCCCGATCTCCTGCTCCTGGTCGTCGACGACGTACCCGGACTCGCGGGCCGCCGCCAGGTGGCGCAGCAGCTCCTGCGGGTCGGTCAGGGTGTACGGGGTGTGCGCCGGCAGCGGCTGGGCGCCGAGCACCGCGCGGGCCTCGTCCTCGGGGAGCTGGGCCAGCAGCGCCTTGCCGACGCCGGTGCAGTGCGGCTGGACGCGCCGGCCGACCTCGGTGAACATCCGCATCGAGCGCCGGGACTGCACCTGGCCGACGTAGACCACCTCGCCGCCCTCCAGCACGGCCAGGTTCGCCGTCTCGCCGGTAACCTCCATGAGCTCCGCCAGGTACGGGCGGGCCCAGCTGCCGAGCAGCCGGCCGGCGGTCTCGCCGAGCCGGATCAGCCGCGGGCCGAGGGTGTAGCGGCGGGCGGTGTCCTGGCGTACATAGCCCTGCTGGACGAGGGTACGGATGAGACGGTGGATGGTCGGCATCGGCAGGCCGGAGCTGGCGGACAGCTCGCTGAGCGCGGCCGTGCCGCCGGCGTCGGCCAGCGCCTCCAGCAGCTGGAAGGCGCGCTCGACGGACTGGACGCCACCAGCGCGTTCGGTGCCTGGCTGGGCTGCGGCGGGGGTGCTGGCCACCGGTGTTCCCTTCGCTCTCGGGGGAGGAGTAGAGTCCCGGCGATCACATCAACAAACCGTTGAAATTCTGTATCGCGGAAACTAGTCTCCACTGTACAGAACGGAACCCACCCGTAGGGGGGTCCGGATCTCGGAAGTTCCCACCGGAACTCCCGTCGCTGGCTCAACCGTCCAAGGAGTGTCCTGCCATGGCTGCAGACCAGGAGACCGTCGGCGCTTCCCCCGCCGCCCCGGTCGTCACTGTCGCCGGTCCGCGCGTCGCCCGCGCCGAGGAGGTGCTCACGCCGGAGGCCGTCGCCTTCGTCGTGGGGCTCCACCGCACCTTCGAAGACCGCAGGCAGGAGCTCCTCGCCCGGCGCAGGACCCGGCGCGCCGAGATCGCCGAGGCCGGCGCCCTCGACTTCCTCCCGGAGACCGCCGGCGTCCGCGCCGGCGACTGGCGGGTCGCCGAGGCCCCGCGCGCCCTGCAGGACCGCCGCGTGGAGATCACCGGCCCCACCGACCGCAAGATGGTGATCAACGCCCTCAACTCGGGCGCGAAGGTCTGGCTCGCCGACTTCGAGGACGCCACCGCTCCCACCTGGGAGAACGTCGTCACCGGCCAGATCAACCTGATCGACGCCTTCGAGGGCCGGATCGACTTCACCTCGCCGCAGGGCAAGGCCTACACCCTCGGGCCCGCCGCCGGCCTCGCCACCGTCGTCGTCCGCCCGCGCGGCTGGCACCTGGACGAGACCCACCTGCTGGTCGACGGCACCCCGGTGGCCGGCGCCTTCCTCGACTTCGGGCTCTACTTCTTCCACAACGCCGCCCGGCTGCTCGCCAGGGGCGCCGACGACCCGAACTCCGGGCCGTACTTCTACCTGCCCAAGACCGAGAGCCACCTGGAGGCCCGGCTCTGGAACGACGTGTTCACGCACGCCCAGGCCGCCCTCGGGATCCCGCACGGCACCATCCGCGCCACCGTCCTGATCGAGACCATCACCGCCGCGTTCGAGATGGAGGAGATCCTCTACGAGCTGCGCGAGCACGCCGCCGGCCTCAACGCCGGCCGCTGGGACTACCTGTTCTCGATCGTCAAGAACTTCCGTGACGCGGGCGAGCACTACATCCTGCCCGACCGCAACACGGTCACCATGGCGTCGCCGTTCATGGCCGCCTACACCCGCCTGCTGGTGCAGACCTGCCACCGGCGCGGCGCCCACGCCATCGGCGGCATGGCCGCCTTCATCCCCTCCCGCAAGGACCCGGAGGTCAACGCGGCCGCGTTCGAGAAGGTCAAGGCCGACAAGGACCGCGAGGCCGGCGGCGGCTTCGACGGCTCCTGGGTCGCCCACCCCGACCTCGTCCCGGTGGCCCGCGCCTCCTTCGACGCGGTGCTGGGCGACCGTCCGAACCAGAAGGACAACCCCGGCTCAGACGAGGCCGTGACGGCCGCCCAGCTGCTCGACATCGCCGGCGCCGGCGGGTCCTGCACCCGCACCGGCCTGCACAACGCCGTTCAGGTGGGAGTCCGCTACATCGAGGCCTGGCTGCGCGGCCTGGGCGCCGTCGGAATCTTCAACATGATGGAGGACGCGGCCACCGCCGAGATCTCCCGCTCGCAGATCTGGCAGTGGATCCACAACGGCGTCGTCCTCGCCGACACCGGCGAGAAGGCCACCGCCGAGCTCGTCCGCCGGCTCGTGGCCGAGGAGCTCGCCGCACTCCGTGCCGAGCTCGGCGAGGCCGCGTACGCCGGTGGGCGCTGGTCCGAGGCCGCCAGGCTCTTCGAACAGGTCGCGCTGGCGGACGAGTTCGTCGACTTCCTCACCCTGCCCGCGCTGCCCCTGCTCGGCTGACCCGAATCTATCCACTCGCAACCGGCCTGCCGCCTGCCAAGTCGGCGCACCGGCTGCGCCCATTGCTCCGTTCCGTACGGCCGCCCCGCCCTGCCCGGCGGCCGTGCGGAACGGCCGTTCCCGGAGGTCCCCCGTGGCGCGCATCTTCTTCAACGGCCAGGCCATGACCGGCGGCGAGTTCCACCCCTCGGTCGCCCCGTACCTGATCGGGCCGGTGCGCACCGCGCCCGGCCACCGCTTCTTCTCGATCCGGGACGTCTGCCCCGGCCTGCTGCCCGACCCCGGTGCCGACGCCGCGGTGGAGGGCGAGCTCTACGACGTGCCGCTGGAGCACCTGCGGGACGTCGTGCTGCCGGGCGAGCCGCCCGAGCTCGAACTCGGCGTGATCACCCTCGCCGACGGCAGCCCCTGCCTGTCCATGGTCCTGGCCCGCGGCGAGCTCGAGCGCGGCGTCCACCGCGAGATCACCGCGTACGGCGGCTGGCGGGCCTACCTC
>NZ_JBHWBW010000218.1:0-12227 GCF_042735675.1 Kitasatospora sp. NPDC059571 | reverse complement strand
CAGTACGAGGGAGCGGCGGCCGGCGGCGTCCAGGTCCGCGCCCCGGGTCTCCGGCAGGCCGAGCAGGCAGAGCAGCGCGAGCACCCCGAGCCCGGCCAGGTACCAGCCCACCGGCACCGCCGTCCCGTACGCCGCGGCCAGCCGGGCCGCCACCAGCGGCGCCGTCGCCCCGCCCACCACGCCCGCCAGGTTGTAGGTGAGCGCCGCCCCCGTGTAGCGCACCCGGGTCGGGAAGAGCTCCGGCAGGTACCCGGCCACCGGGCCGAGCATCGCCCCGAGCAGCGCCATCGCCCCCACCAGGGCGAGCGCCACCGGCCCCGTCCGGCCGGTCTCCAGCAGCGGGAACAGCAGCGGTGACCAGGCCGTCGCCGCGGCCGTCGCGGCCAGCAGCGTCCGGCGCCGGCCGAACCGGTCGCTGCACCGGGCGGAGAGCACCACCGCACCGCCCTTGAGCACCGCGCCGGCCAGCAGCAGCCCGAGCACCCGGCCGCGCGGCACCCCGAGGTCCGCGGTGGCGTGCGCCAGCGCGTAGGTCGTCGTCAGGTAGAAGAGCGCGTACCCCGACACGACCGTGCCCGCGCCCAGCAGCACCGTCCGGCCGTGCCACAGGAGCACCTCCGCCGCCGGCACCCGGGCGCGGTCCGGCCCGGCCCGGAACAGCGGGGTCTCGGCGACCCGCAGCCGGACGAACAGGCCGAGGGCCACCAGCACGGACGAGGCCAGGAACGGCAGCCGCCAGCCCCACGCCAGGAACTGCGCCTCGTCCAGCCACTCCCCCAGCACCAGGAACACCCCGGTCGCCAGGAAGAAGCCGGTGCACGGACCGAGCTGCACGAAACCGCCGTAGCGGCCGCGGCGGCCGGCCGGGGCGTACTCCGCGAGCAGCAGCGCGGCGCCGCCCCACTCGCCGCCCAGCCCGAGGCCCTGGCAGAACCGCAGCAGGCACAGCGCCGCGGGCGCCCACAGCCCCCACCGGCCGTACCCGGGCAGCAGTCCGACCGCCGTCGTGGACAGGCCGGTCAGCAACAGGGAGGCCACCAGGGTGGCCCGGCGGCCGCGGCGGTCCCCGACGTGCCCGAACAGCACCGCGCCGAGCGGCCGGGCCACGAACGCCACCGCGTAGACGGAGAACGCCGCGAGCAGCGCCCCGACCGCGCCCAGCCCGGGGAAGAACACCCGGCCGAACACCAGCGCCGCGGCGGTGCCGTAGAGGAAGAAGTCGTAGAACTCGACGGCGGTGCCGAACAGGGCGGCCGCGGCCACCCGGCGCAGCACCGCACGATCCGGTGCGCAGACCGGGGATGACGGGGTGTCAGTGCTCATGGCACCCACCCTGGCAAGCCGCTGACCAGCGGGGACAGCAGGCGCGCGGGAGGCTCGGGCGCGTACGACCGACCGTCCGCCGGGGTGGTGCGCCGGGCGGCGGCCGACGGCGGTATGGTGTCGCCTCCCGGCCATGAAAGGGCGCACGTGAGAGACGTGTTCGAGAAGAACGGCGTGTTCGACAAGGTCTTCGCCGTCCTGTGCCTGGCCCTCAATCTGCTGCTGCTCGACCTCGGCCTCGCCCAGCACCGCCAGGGCGGCTCGATCGGCTGGGCGGTGACCGCACTGGTGCTGGTCACCGCCTCCTGCGCCGAGATCGTGCGCCGCTTCCGGCCCGGGCGCTGAGCGCCGCGGGCCGGCGGGTCAGACCTGCTCGGCCAGCTCCAGCCAGCCCATCTCCAGCTCCTCCTTCTCGTCGCGGACCTTGCGCAGCTGCGCGTCCAGGTCGGCGACCTTGGAGAAGTCGGCGGCGTGCTCGGCGAGCTGGGCGTGCAGCTTGGACTCCTGCTGGTCCAGCTTGGCGATCTGTCGCTCCAGCTTCTGCATCTCCTTCTTGACCGCCCGCAGGTCGCCGGCCGACTTCTCCGGGCCCTGGTCGGCGGCGGCGGGCGCCGCGGCGGCGGCCGGGGCGGCCTGCTCGGCCATCCTGGCCCGGCGCTCCAGGTACTCGTCGACGCCGTTCGGCAGCATCCGCATCCGGCGGTCGCCGAGCAGTGCGTAGACGGTGTCGGTGGTCCGCTCGATGAAGAAGCGGTCGTGGCTGATCACGATCATCGAGCCGGGCCAGCCGTCGAGGACGTCCTCCAGCTGGTTCAGGGTCTCGATGTCGAGGTCGTTGGTGGGCTCGTCGAGGAAGAGCACATTGGGCTCGTCCATCAGCAGGCGCAGCAGCTGCAGGCGGCGGCGCTCGCCGCCGGAGAGGTCGCCGACCGGCGTCCACTGCTTGTCCTTGCCGAAGCCGAACTGCTCGCAGAGCTGACCGGCGCTCATCTCCCGGCCCTTGCCGAGGTCGACCCGCCCGCGGACCTGCTCGACGGCCTGCAGCACCCGGGTCGCCGGGTCCAGCTCGGCGACCTCCTGGGAGAGGTACGCCAGGCGGACGGTCTTGCCGACCTTGATCACGCCGCCGGCCGGCTGCACGTCGCCCTCGGTGGCGTACGCGGCCTGCATGGCCCGCAGCAGCGAGGTCTTGCCGGCGCCGTTGACGCCGAGCAGGCCGATCCGGTCGCCGGGGCCGAGCTGCCAGGTGAGGTGGTCCAGCAGGTGCTTGGGGCCGGCCTTGATGCTCACGCCCTCCAGGTCGAAGACCGTGCGGCCGAGGCGGGCGTTGGCGAACTTCATCAGCTCGGACTTGTCGCGCGGCTCCGGCACGTCGGCGATCAGCGCGTTGGCGGCCTCGATGCGGTAGCGCGGCTTGGAGGTGCGGGCGGGCGCTCCGCGGCGCAGCCAGGCCAGCTCCTTGCGGGCCAGGTTCTGCCGCTTCTGCTCCTCGGTCGCCTCGATCCGGGAGCGCTCGGCGCGGGCGAAGACGTAGTCGGAGTAGCCGCCCTCGTACTCGCGGACCTCGCCGCGCTGGACGTCCCACATCCGGGTGCAGACCTGGTCGAGGAACCAGCGGTCGTGGGTGACGCAGACCAGCGCCGAACGGCGGTTCTGCAGGTGGCGGGCGAGCCAGGCGATGCCCTCGACGTCGAGGTGGTTGGTGGGCTCGTCCAGGACGATCAGGTCGGGCTCGCCGAGCAGCAGCTTGGCCAGCGCGATGCGGCGGCGCTCACCGCCGGAGAGCGGGCCGATCACGGTGTCCAGGCCGTCGGCGAAGCCCGGCAGGTCCAGGCCGCCGAAGAGGCCCTCGATGATGTCGCGGATCCGGGAGTCGCCGAGCCACTCGTGGTCGGCCCGGTCGGCGATCACCTCGTGCCGGATGGTGGCCTCGGGGTCGAGCGAGTCGTGCTGGGTGAGGACGGCCATCTGCAGCCCGCCGGAGTGGGTGATCCGCCCGCTGTCCGGCTCCTCCAGCTTGGCGAGCATCCGGATCAGGGTGGTCTTGCCGTCGCCGTTGCGCCCGACGACGCCGATCCGGTCCCCCTCGCTGACGCCGAGGCTCACCCCGTCCATCAGGGCACGGGTGCCGTACACCTTGGTGACGGACTCGATGGTGGCGAGGTTGACGGCCACTGCTGCTGCGCTCCTGGGAGAGGGTCGAGAGAGATCTCCGACCACCCAGCCTAGTGGGAGGCGGGAAGCTCCCGGCCCGCTGCTCCGGCGCGGTACCGTGCGAGGGTCGCCGCAGCGAACCGGAGAGCGGCAGGTGTGCGGTGACCGCGGTGGAGGACCGGCCGCAGATGCCGGCCGAGGAGTTCGAGCGCATCGCCCTGGCGGCCGAGCGTGAAGGTGTGCGGATGGAGTTCATCCACGGGCGGCTGGGGGTCAAGGCAGTGCCGGACGGCGACCACGACGAGATCATCCGCTGGGTGATGGAGCAGTGCATGCAGCAGCGCCCCGACCTGTGGCTGTACCCCGAGCGCGGACTGCGGGTGGAAAGCCACCGCAAGGGCCACGCCAAGCCGGACGGCGTGCTGTCTCCGAAGGGCAGCTTCGCCGGCCAGGGCGAGTGGGCCTCCGCCGACCGGGCCGTGATGGTGGTCGAGGTGACCTCGTACGACACCGACACCGACCGCCGCGGCCGGGACGGGAAGCCGCGGGCCTACGCGGAGACCGGTATCCCGGTCTACCTGCTGGTCGACCGTGACAGTTGCGAGGTGCTGGTCCACAGCGAGCCCGAGGACGGCCAGTACGTGAGCCTGGTCCGGCGGCCGTTCGGCAAGACCATCCTGCTGCCCGATCCGGTCGGGATCAGTCTGGACACCGAGCCGTTCAAGGCCTGGGTGCGCTGACCTCCGCGCCCGGCACCGGCCCGTGGGTGGCGTGGGCGGTGCGGCAGGTGCCGGAGGCGGTGAGGGCGGCGGCGATCGCGGTGGCCGACTCGGCGTCCTTGGCCAGGAAGGCACAGGTCGGGCCGGAGCCGGAGACCAGGGCGCCGATCGCGCCGGCCTCGGTGCCCGCGTGCAGGGTGTCGGCGAGCGAGGGCCGCAGCGACAGGGCGGCGGCTTGCAGGTCGTTGGTGAGCGCGGCGGCCAGGGCGACCGGGTCGCCGGCCGCGAGGGCGGCGAGCAGGGCCGGGTCGGCGTCCGGGGTGGGGACGTCCGCCTCCGAGGAACCGGTGCCGGCCTCCTCGCGGAGCCGGTCGCACTCGCGGAACACGGCCGGGGTGGAGAGCCCGCCCTCGGCGACCGCGAACACCCAGTGGAAGGCGCCGGCCACCGGCAGCGCGTCCAGGATCTCACCGCGGCCGCGGCCCAGCGCGACACCGCCGAGCAGGGCGAACGGCACGTCCGAGCCGAGTTCGGCGGCGAGCTCCAGCAGGGTGTCGAACGGGGTGTCCAGGCCCCACAGCGCGTCGCAGGCGACCAGCGCGGCGGCGCCGTCCGCACTGCCGCCGGCCATCCCGCCGGCCACCGGGATCGCCTTGGCGATGTGCAGGTGGACGCCCGGGTCGGCGAGGCCGTGGTGGGCGGCGAGCAGCCGGGCGGCGCGGGCCGCGAGGTTGCTGTCGTCCAGCGGGACGGACGCCGCGTCAGGGCCGGTGCAGGAGAGCGTGACGCCCTCGCCGGGGGTGGCCGTGACCTCGTCGAACAGGCCGACGGCGAAGAAGACGTTGGCCAGGTCGTGGAAGCCGTCGGCGCGCAGGCCGCCGACGCCGAGCTGGACGTTGACCTTGGCGGGGACGCGAACCGTGATCATTTCTGGGCCTCGGGCTTGTGCTCGGCGATGGCGGCGAACTGCTCGACCGTCAGCATCTCGCCGCGCAGCTTGTGGTCGATTCCGGCGGCGTGCAGCGCCTGTTCGGCGCCGGCCGGCGAGCCGGCCCAGCCGGCCAGGGCGGCCCGCAGGGTCTTGCGGCGCTGCGCGAACGCGGCGTCGACCACGGCGAACACCTCGGCGCGCGAGGCGGTGGTCTTCGGCGGCTCGCGGCGGATCAGCGAGACCAGGCCGGAGTCGACGTTCGGCGCGGGCCAGAAGACGTTTCGGCCGATCGCGCCGGCCCGCTTCACCTCGGCGTACCAGTTGGCCTTCACCGAGGGCACGCCGTACACCTTGTTGCCGGGCTTGGCGGCGAGCCGGTCGGCGACCTCGCTCTGCACCATGACGAGCGTGCGCTCGATGCTCGGGAAGGTCTGCAGCATGTGCAGCAGCACCGGCACGGCCACGTTGTACGGCAGGTTGGCGACCAGCGCGGTCGGCGCCGGGCCGGGGAGCTCGGTGACGTCCATCGCGTCGCTCAGCACCAGGTCGAAGTGGTCGGCCTTCTCCGGCATCCGGGAGGCGACGGTGGTCGGCAGGTGCTGGGCGAGCAGCGGGTCGATCTCCACCGCGGTGACGTGCGAGGCGACCTCCAGCAGCGCCAGGGTCAGCGAGCCGAGCCCGGGGCCGACCTCGACCACGCTGTCCTCGGCGGTCACCCCGCCCGCGCGGACGATCCGCCGCACGGTGTTGCCGTCGATGACGAAGTTCTGCCCGCGCTGCTTGGTCGGCTTCACGCCGAAGGCGGCCGCCAGCTCGCGGATGTCGGCCGCGCCGAGCAGGTGGTGGTCGGGCGCGGGTGCGGGATCGGTGCTGCTCACCCCGCAAGGATACGGGCGCCGCGGCGGCCCGGGCCGCGACGGCCTGCCCGGGGTCGCCGTACGTCGTCAGTAGCCGAAGGCGCGGGCGGTGTTCTCGGCGATCGCGGTGGCCATCTCGTCCTCGCCGATGCCGCGGTGGGCGGCCATCGCGCGGAGGGTGACCGGGATCAGGTAGGGGGCGTTGGGGCGGCCGCGGAAGGGGTGCGGGGTGAGGAAGGGCGCGTCCGTCTCGATCAGGACGCGGTCCAGCGGGGTGGCCGACAGGGCCGCGCGCAGGGCGTGGTTGGCCTTGTAGGTGACCGGGCCGGCGAAGGAGAGGTACCAGCCGTGCTCGGCGCAGATCTCGGCCATCGCGGCGTCGCCGGAGTAGCAGTGGAAGACGGTGCGCTCGGGCGCGCCCTCCTCCAGCAGCAGGGCGATGACGTCCTCGTGGGCGTCCCGGTCGTGGATGACCAGGGCCTTGCCGTGCCGCTTGGCGATCTCGATGTGGCGGCGGAAGGACTCCTTCTGGATGTCCACGCCCTCGGGGCCGGTGCGGAAGTAGTCGAGGCCGGTCTCGCCGACCGCCTTGACCTGCGGCAGCGCGGCGAGGGCGTCGATCTCGGCGAGCGCCTCGTCGAGGGCCTTCGCCCCGCCCGGCCCGCGGTGCTGCCCGGACCAGCCGTCCGGGTCGCCGAGGAAGATCCGCGGCGCCTCGTTGGGGTGCAGGGCGACGGCCGCGTGCACGGCCTCGTGCTCGGCGGCGAGTTCCGCCGCCCAGCGCGAGCCGCGCACGTCGCAGCCGACCTGGACGACGGTGGTCACCCCGACCGAGGCGGCCTTCGCGAGGCCCTCGGCGGGGGTGCCGTTCTGCATGTCCAGGTGGGTGTGCGAGTCGGCCACCGCCACCGCCAGGGGTTCCGGCAGCGGCGGCGGGGTCGACCGGTCGTCGTCCTTCTTGGCCATCAGGAGGCGGGCTTCTCTTCCAGGCGGGGGAACAGGATGTCGCCCTTGGTGACGGTGGAGCCGGCCGGCAGCCGGCCCCAGTCGGCCACGGTGGCGATGGTCTGCGAGGCGAGCGAGCCGAGCCCCTCCTCGGCGCCGAGGGAGTCCCACAGCTTGGCGGCGGTGGTCGGCATCAGCGGGTTGAGCAGCACGGCGGTGGCCCGCAGGGCCTCGGCCGCGGTGTAGAGGATGGTGGCGAGGCGGGCCTGCCCCTCCTCCGAGGTGTCCTTGGCGACCTTCCACGGCTCCTGCTCGGTCAGGTAGCCGTTGACCAGCTTGACGAAGTCGAAGACCGCCGCGATGCCGCCGGCGAAGTCCAGCTCCTCGCCGATCTTCAGGTCGGCGGTGGCGGTGGCCCTGGCCAGGCCGTCCACGACCGCCTGCTCGGCCGCGCCGGCGGCGGTGGCGGCCGGCAGCGAGCCGTCGAAGTACTTGCCGACCATGGCGGCGACCCGCGAGGCGAGGTTGCCGAAGTCGTTGGCGAGCTCCGAGGTGTACCGGGCGGTGAAGTCCTCCCAGGAGAACGAGCCGTCGGTGCCGAACGGGATCGCCCGCAGGAAGTAGTAGCGGTACGCGTCCACGCCGAAGTGCGAGGTGAGGTCGGTCGGGGCGATGCCGGTCAGGTTCGACTTGGACATCTTCTCGCCGCCGACCATCAGCCAGCCGTTGGCGACGACCCGCTTGGGCAGCGGCAGCCCGGCGGCCATCAGCATGGCCGGCCAGATCACCGCGTGGAAGCGCAGGATGTCCTTGCCGACCAGGTGGACGGAGGCCGGCCACAGCTCGGCGAAGCGCTCAGGGTCGGCGCCGTAGCCGGCGGCGGTGATGTAGTTCTGCAGCGCGTCGACCCACACGTAGAGGACGTGCTTCTCGTCCCAGGGCAGCGGCACGCCCCAGTTGAAGGTGGAGCGGGAGATCGAGAGGTCCTGCAGGCCCTGCTCGACGAAGCGCAGCACCTCGTTGCGGGCCGAGGCCGGGGCGATGAAGTCCGGGTTGGCCGCGTAGAACTCCAGCAGCTTCGGACCGTAGGCGGAGAGCCGGAAGAAATAGTTCTCCTCCTCCAGCCACTCCACCGGCTTCTTGTGGATCGGGCAGAGCTTCTCGTCCTCGGTGGCGCCGGGGAGCAGCTCGCCGGGGAGCTTGTACTCCTCGCAGCCCACGCAGTACGGGCCGGAGTAGCCGCCCTTGTAGATCTCGCCCTTGTCGTGGAGGTCCTGGACGAACTCCTGCACCCGGTCGGTGTGCCGCTGCTGGGTGGTGCGGATGAAGTCGTCGTTGGCGATGTCCAGGTGCTGCCAGAGCGGCTTCCACGCCTCCTCGACCAGCCTGTCGCACCACTCCTGCGGGGTGACGCCGTTGGCCTCGGCCGTGCGCAGGATCTTCTGGCCGTGCTCGTCGGTGCCGGTGAGGTACCAGACGTTCTCCCCGCGCTGGCGGTGCCAGCGGGTGAGGACGTCGCCCGCGACCGTGGTGTACGCGTGGCCCAGGTGCGGGCGGTCGTTCACGTAGTAGATCGGGGTCGTGACGTAGTACGCCGAGCGCGAGGCCTCGGTGGTGCTGTGGTCTTCAGTGGCCGCCATGCCACGGAATCTTAGTCGCGCGAAGGAACCGCCCTCGACCGATTACCGGCGGGGCGGCCCTTCGGCGGCGGGGTCAGTCCGCGCGGCGGCCGAACCGGTACCAGGGCCGGTGCCCGCCCTCGGCGGGCGCGGCGGCGGGGGCGGGCGCGGCGGGGCCGCTCGCCGCGGGTCCGTCCGCGGGCTCCGCGTGCGAGGAGTAGCCGGGCGCGTGGTGCGAGGAGTGCTCGGCGGTGGCCACCCGGCCCTCCCGCATGATCCTCACCTTGTGCCCACCGCAGCCGGGGCAGGTCGGCTGGCGCAGCGGCGAGGGCACCCGGACCCCGTTCGCCTTGTACTCGAAGACGATCCGGCCCTCCCGGTCCACGCGGTGCTCGATGTCGTAGGCCTGCTCCCAGCCGTATCCGCAGCTCAGGCAGGCGAAGGAGTACGCCTCCCGCACGGTCTCCACGGGCGCCGACGTCCGGGTGGTCAGTCCGACGCCGCTGGGCGCGTTGCCAGTCAGAGGGCTACCCATCGTCTCGCTCATAGCCGTCTCCCAGTGCCCGCCGGACGGTCGTCCGGCTCGGGTCTTTCCTTCCGGAGGAATGCCCGCGTGGAAGGTTTCCTTACCCGACTTGTCAAGTCTTGGACGTGCGTTGGATGAGACTTGGACCAAGCCGGCGACGGGTGCCCGCGGTACGGCCACCCGCTCTGGTGTTCCCCTCCACGGTACGCGCGGCGACGGCCGCGGGCACCCCTCGCGGCCTGCGGTTCCGGCGGGCCGCCCGGGGCCCGCTCAGCCCGCGTTCTTGGCCGCGACGACCGCGTCGAAGACCTCGCGCTTGGGCAGTCCGAGGTCGGCGGCGACCGCCGCGATGGCCTCCTTGCGGCGCTCGCCGGCCTCCTCCCGGACGGCGACCCGGCGGGCCAGCTCGGCGGGGCCGACCTCCTGCGGGGCGGCCGGCGGCGCGCCCGCCACCACGACCGTGATCTCGCCCCGGACCCCGTCGGCGGCCCAGGCGGCGAGCTCGCCGAGCGGGCCGCGGCGGACCTCCTCGTAGGTCTTGGTGAGCTCGCGGCAGACCGCGCCGGGGCGCTCCGCGCCGAAGGCCAGGGCCATCGCGTCCAGCGTCTCGGCGATCCGGTGCGGGGCCTCGAAGAAGACCATGGTGCGCGGCTCGGCCGCGATCTCGGCGAGCTGGCGGGCCCGGTCGCCGCTCTTGCGCGGCAGGAAGCCCTCGAAGGTGAAGCGGTCGACCGGCAGGCCGGACAGGGCGAGCGCGGTGAGCACGGCGGACGGGCCGGGCACCGCGGTGACCTTGATCCCGGCGGCGACCGCGGCGTCCACCAGCCGGTAGCCGGGGTCCGAGACCGAGGGCATCCCGGCGTCGGTGACCAGCAGCACCCGGGCGCCGCCGCGCAGCGCCTCGACCAGCTCGGGGGTGCGGCCGACCTCGTTCCCCTCGAAGTAGGAGACCACCCGGCCGCCCGGGGTCACCCCGAGGGCCTGGGTGAGCCGGCGCAGCCGCCGGGTGTCCTCGGCGGCGATCACGTCCGCGCCGGCGAGTTCGGTGAGCAGCCGGGGCGGGGCGTCGGAGACGTCGCCGATGGGGGTGCCTGCGAGAACGAGTACTCCTGTCACGGCTCCCATCCTCCCAGGCCGGGCGGGCGGCCGGGGCCGGCGGCCCGGACGGGCGGGGCCGGAGGCGGCGGGCGGGGCGGACGCGGGCCGGAGAAGGGGACGAACCGGGCAGCTTCGGAGGGGACCTCCTCCTCTCCGGGGTGCGCCCCTACGATGTGGCGCGTGAGCGGCGACACGGCACCCGGAGCGCCCGAGGGCGCGGACCACACCGACCAGGGCGGGGTGGCCCTGCTGAGCGCGTCGGAGGCGGTCGCCCCCGATGCCCCGGCGGCCGGCCCCCTGCTGCCGGGCCCGCGGGAGGCGGAGCCGGACCCCTCCGGGTGGCAGCGCCGGCTGGCCCGGTACGGCTACCGGGCGCCCGAGCGGGCGAGTGCGGCCGAGCGCCTGGTGCCGCCGATGCCGGACGGCCCCGGGGTGACCCCGGACACCGTCGCGCCGTCCCCGGTGCTGGCCCGCCTGGGCCTGCGGGTGCCGGAGCGGCTGTGGTCGTGGCTGTGCTACTGGTCGGGCTGGCTCGGCCCGCTGGCGGTGGCGCTGTTCGGCGGTGTGCTGCGGCTGTGGCAGCTGGGCTCGCCGCACGCGCTGATCTTCGACGAGACGTACTACGCCAAGGACGCCTACGCGCTCTGGAAGGGCGGGTACGAGACCAGCTGGGCCGACGACGCCAACGGGAAGATCCTGGCGGCGGACCCGACGGTGCCGTACCGGACGGACCCGGCGTACATCGTGCATCCGCCGGTCGGCAAATGGCTGATCGGGCTCGGCGAGCAGATCTACGGGATGAACCCGGTCGGCTGGCGGTTCGTGATGGCGCTGCTCGGCACGGTGTCGATCCTGATGATCGCCCGGATCGGGCGGCGGCTGTTCCGCTCGACGCTGCTGGGCTGCGTGGCCGGCCTGCTGCTGGCGGTGGACGGCCTGCACTTCGTGATGAGCCGGGCGGCACTGCTGGACCTGGTGGTGATGTTCTGGTTCCTGGCGGCGTTCGGCTTCCTGCTGCTGGACCGGGACCGCACCCGTGCGCTGATCGCCGAGCGGCTGGAGCGGTACCCCAACGGCGACTGGGCGCATCTCGGCTGGCGGCCGTACCGGCTGGCGGCGGCGGTCTCGCTGGGACTGATGTCGGCCACCAAGTGGAGCGGCATGTACGCCCTGCTGGCCTTCGCCCTGCTGAGCGCCTGCTGGGACATGGGCGCCCGCCGCCAGGCGGGCTGCCGCAACTGGCTGCTGTTCGGCCTGTGGGACGCCCTGCTGGCCGGGCCGGTGATGCTGGTGGTGGCCGTCGGGGTGTACGTGGCGTCCTGGACGGGCTGGTTCCTGAGCAGCACCGCGCCGGGCAAGGGCGGCTACGGACGGGACTGGGCGCTGCACCGCGCCGGGCTGTCCCCGGACCACCTGTTCGGGCTGAAGCTGCCGCAGTTCGACATGAGCTGGGTGCCGGCCGGACTGCGCAGCCTCTGGCACTACCACGCGACCATGTACGACTTCCACGTGCACCTGACCAGCCCGCACACCTACCAGTCCAACCCGTGGAGCTGGCTGGTGCTGGGCCGGCCGGTGTCGTACTTCTACGAGGCGCCGAAGCTCGGGCAGTCCGGCTGCAAGGTCTCCGAGTGCGCCCGCGAGGTGCTGGGGATCGGCACGCCGGTGCTGTGGTGGGCGGGCGTGGTGGCGCTGGCGTACTGCCTGTACCGCTGGGCCGCGCGGCGGGACTGGCGGGCGGGCGCGATCCTGTGCGGCCTGGCGGCCGGCTACCTGCCGTGGTTCGGCTACCAGCAGCGGACGATCTTCCTCTTCTACGCGGTCGCCTTCGTGCCGTTCCTGGTCCTCGCGGTGACCATGATGATCGGCGCCCTGATCGGCCCCGCCGGGGCCGGCCGGGACCGCCGCCTGGTCGGCGGGGCCGCCGCCGGACTGCTGGTCTTCGCCGTGGTGTGGAACTTCCTCTACTTCTACCCGCTGTACACCGGCCAGACGATCCCGATGGACGCCTGGCGGGCCCGGATGTGGTTCACCACCTGGATCTAGCCCCTGGCC
>NZ_JBHWBW010000217.1:7747-12238 GCF_042735675.1 Kitasatospora sp. NPDC059571 | reverse complement strand
GCCCCCGGCCGTCGGACGGGCCGGTCAGCGGGGCCCGGGGTCAACCGAACAGCGGGTGGTCGAACGACGTGTCCTCCTCCGGCCGGTCGACCCAGCCGGCGGCGAGGACCAGGCGGGAGGTCCGGTGCACGGCGAGGAAGCCGAACGGGCGGTCGGTGGTGAAGGCCACCTCGCGCACCCGGTACGGCGGCCGGGCGGGCGGGGAGGCCCCGGCCAGCGCGATCGCGGTGACCGCCGACGCCCGGAACCCCCGCGCCCCGAAGGTGGCCGTCGCCTCCTGCGCCGCCGCCTGCACCGCCAGCGGCGGACGGTCGGTGATCCCCGGGAAGTGGCCGCGGTCCGACTGCGACGCCGTGGCCAGACCGAAGGTGTCCGGGTCGTCCAGCAGGTCGTGCGCCGCGGACACGGTGAACGCGGCGACCGATACCCACACCTCCGGATCGGGCCGCAGGCTCTCCCGCCGGGACACCGTGACCCCCGGTCCGGGCGTGCCGAACGGGAGCGCGGCGCCGGTGACCCGGGCGTGCCGGCCGTGCAGGATGCCGGTGCCCGCCGCCAGGACCTCGCCAGGCGCCGCGTCCTCCTCGCCGACCAGCAGGTGGACGTCGATGCCGCCGGTACCGATCACCCGGAGCTCCGAGACGGCGCCGACCGGCGTGTCGGGAGCGACGGCCACCCGGTCGAGCAGCGCCGTCCTGCGGTGCAGCCCGACCAGGCAGCGGTCCGCCCACGCGCCGGTCTCCGGGACGAGGCAGTCCGAGGTGAACGGCCGGAGCCAGTCGGTGCGCACGTTCACCGCCGAGGCCAGCGCCAGTTCGGTGTCCTTGTCGACCGTGAGCGGGAACGACTCGATCGCACCGTCGGTGTGCCGGACCGCCCAGGCGTCGAGCAGCTCCTGTGCGCCCTCGCGCGGCAGGATCTGGTGCACGTGCGCGGGCAGGGCCGCCGACCAGGCCGGGGAGACCGCGACCTCGGGCCGGGTCCACAGCCCGAGCGCCGCCGTCACGCCGGGCAGCCGGCGCAGCGCCCCGAGCAGGTCCTGGGCGTGCCGGGCGGCCGTCCCGGCCGGCAGGCCGATCGCCTCCGCGAGCTCCGCCCTGGCCGGGCCGTCCGCACTGTGCGCGAGCACGGCGAGCAGCGGCCAGAGCCCCGCCGCGAAGAAGACCGTCCCGCCGGTGGGATCCACCTGGCGGGCCCACCGGGCGGTCAACCCGTTCACCGCCCGCACCGCACCTGCCGACACCATCGCAACCCGCCCCTGTCCGTCGATCGGCCGAGCATAGGGGCGGCCGACCGCCCCGGCCAGCGGAATTCCGCCGCCGCCGCACCCCCGCCCGGCCCGCTCGGACCGGCGCGCACCACCGGATCCGGGACGGTCCCGCCGGAGCCGTGTGCACCGTCCGACCAGCGCTCTACACTCGCGGTCTGACGTTCAGTCAGGCCGGGGCGCACGCGCCCCGCGGGGGGCGGATACGGGGGTGGGTGTGGCGCAGAGTTCGGCACGGGACGGCGCGCGGGTGGGCGGCGTCCGGACGACCGCGAAGTACGAGGTCGACGCGCTGGTCAAGGACCTGATCGAGCAGTTCAGCGGGGCCCGGCTGCCGATGCCGGTGGTGGTGCTGTACGCCGAGGACGACGACCCGGCGCTGGACCGCGAGGTCGAGGCGGTCGTGCACGCCGTCCAGGAGGCCCAGGAGAGCGGCGGGCTGCCCTACCGGGTGGTCGCCGACGCGGAGGGCGGCGACCCGCACCGCAGTGCCGTCGGCATCCTGGACGGCCTCTCCAAGGGGCCCTGGGCACGCCGAGGACCGGCCTGGTACCGCTCCTACGCGTTCCCCCGCTCACGGCTGATCGCCGCGATCGAGGCGGCCGCCCGGCACGTCCTCGCGGCCGGCGACGGGGCCGCCGCCCGCCCGCTGGACGGCCTGGTCGACGACGTCCTCGGCCGGCTGCGCGACCTGCACTGGCGCCCCGACCCCCGCACCAGCGGCGGCGAGCTCCAGCGGGTCCTGTCGCCCGTGCTCAACTCCACCACACTGATCGGGGCGTTCGTCCTCGCCGGCCTGACCAGCCTGCTCACCCAGGCGCACTGGCAACTCGTCGTCCTGGTGCTGCTCGGGGCGCTCCTGGTGCTCGGCACGACCGGCTGGGTCCGGCGCAACACCGCGCCGCTGTCCTGGCTCGGCCCGGCCAGCCGCTGGTTCGCCACGACCACCTTCCTCGCCGCCTCCGGACGGCAGGCCGCGGCGTGGTCGATCTGGCGGCCCCGGATGTCCTGGGACGTCACGCAGGCCCGGGCCCGGGAGGTCGCCGGCGAGATCCTCAAGGCCCAGCTGCCCGGCACCCCCGACGAGGACCGCGACCGCGCCCAGCAGTTCCACCTCCAACTGCGCACCCTCGCCCTGCTGGAGGACCTGCGCTGGGCGCACCGCGCCTGGGCGCCCGACCTGCGCGCCCGCAAGCGACGCGTCCCGCCGGTGGTGTTCGTGCCGCGGGCGGGCACCGACAACGGCGCCCTCCGGGTGCTGGGTGCCATCAGCGACGTGCGCAGCCGGCGCAGCGAGCAGGACCCGCTGCTGGTGCTGGCCGGCGTCGCTCACGCCGACGTCGCCACCTGGCTGGAGGACGTCGGGGCGGCCCCCGTCACCGTCCACACGGTCGGCTCCCGGCGTCGCGGCCCGTACGAGAACTGGGTCAGCGACCTGCGGGTGCGGCAGGCGCCGAGCCGGGGCCGCGCCCTCGCCTGGACGCTGCCCGTCCGGCTGACCCGCCTCCAGCTCGGCGCGGGCGAGACCACCCGGCTCGGCGCGGTGCCGGTGCGCCGCTCCTGGTGGGTCCTGTGGTCGCGCTGGACGGTGGTGGCACTACTGGTCCTCACCGCGGGCGCCGGGGTTCTGCGCGAGTCCCAACTCGCCGGCCACTACTGCCAGCCGCGGCTGGTCGGCTCGAACCCCGACGCGGTCTGGCGCCGCGACCCGGGCGGCACCCTGGAGTGCATCGGCGTCGCCACCGGCGGCATCTCCTTCGCCGGCGACGGCGGCGGCATCCGCCTGAGCGGCGAACTGCCCGGCGGCGACGCCAAACGGACCGGCGCCGACACCGGCCCGGAGGACCTGGAGGCCGCGATCCGCCGCGAGAACGACCGGGTCGCCGCCCTCCCCGACGTCCGCTACGTCACCATCGTCTACGCCGGCTCGCTCACCACCGCCGCCGGGCAGCAGCCCCGGGCGCTCAACAGTCTGAAGGAGCTCGCGGGCGTCCACCTCGCCCAGCTGCGCAACAACGCCGGCGACCCGCTGAAGATCAAGGTCCTGGTCGCCAACGGCGGTCAGGACATGTACTTCCAGACCGACATGGTCCGCCGGATCGTCGACGTCGCCGCCCGGGACCGCTCGATCGTCGGCGTGGTCGGCCTCGGCCGCGACACGGCCGACAGCGGCGAGGCCCTCGACCTGCTCCAGGCGGCCGGCCTGGCCGTGGTCAGCACCACCAACTCCGGCAGCTACCTCGCCAAGGACCACGTGAACTACTTCGGCCTGGCCGCCACCGACCAGGAGGAGGCCGCGGCGCTGCGCCTGGTCGTGGACGGGCTGAACCTGCCCGCCGAGCGGCGGTACGCGGCCGTGCTCACCCGCCGCCCCAGCCAGGACGACCGCTACAGCCCCGAACAGGCCGCCTACGGTTCGGCGATGCTCCAGGACGCCGGGTTCCGGCTGATCGGCGGCCGGCCGCTCGAGTACGGTCTGAACAGCAACGGCGACCCGGACTACGAGGCCGCGCTCAGCACCAGCTGCCACTCCGACCACCCGCCGTCGGTGCTCTACCTGGCCGGCCGGGCCGACGACGTGAACCAGCTGATGCGGCGGCTGGCCGCCGACGCCGGGTGCAGCGGCCCGCTGACCGTCCTGACCGGCGACGACCTGACGAAGGCCCAGTTCCGCACCGGGGCGACCTGGATGGCGCCGCAGGCCACGCTCTACTACACGGCCCTCACCGACCCGGCCGTCACCGCGCGCGCCTCCGACCTCGCCGAGGTGGCCGCCGCGGGACTGCACCTCGCACCCGGCGGCGACAACCCGTACGAGGACGACCTGTTCTCCGACGGCGCCCTCGCGCTCGGCTACGACGCCACGGCGGCGCTGCAGGCCGGTGCGGCGAAGGCCGAGGCCTCGCAGAACGGCGGCGTCGGCTCGGTGATGGCGGGGCTGCGGGCCGTCGAGATGAAGAACCGGGCGATCGGCACCGTCGACTTCCGCGACACCCGGCCGCTGGCGACCGGCCCGCAGCCCGGGCACGGCCTGCACATCCTCCGGGTGCGCCGGGGCGCTGCGGGCACCCCGGTGATCGACCGGATCTGCGGCCGCCCCGCGGGAGACACCAGGCCGCTCACCGGCTGCAGCCCCTGACGGCACGCCACCGGGGCCGCCCCCGGCGAAAGGTGGGGCCCCGGGTTTGCGCACCAGCCCCGGGGGGAGCGGCCGGCCGCGCGAT
>NZ_JBHWBW010000217.1:6373-7737 GCF_042735675.1 Kitasatospora sp. NPDC059571 | reverse complement strand
GCGGGGCCCACACCCGGCCGCACCCGGGGGCCCCCCCGGGCGCGCCCCCCCCCGGCCCCGCCCGCTCCTACGGCGGGGGCCCGGTGATGCCGCACCTGCCGCGGGGTACGCGGCCGGCAGCGCGATCGGTGCCGGTCAGCCGGCCAGTGCTGCGTACAGGCCGCGGCCCGTGCGCTGCGCCCGGTCCGCCCTGACCAGCCGCTCCAGCATGGTGCGGACGGCGTTGACGTTGCCGGTGAGGTCGTCGAGGCCCAGCGCGACGGTCACCTCGCGGGCGCGCAGCGGCCCGGCCGCCCGGGCGAGGGCGGAGAGCACGGTGGTCGCATCGGTGCGCCGACGCGAACCCGGCACCGCCTGATCCGCCGCCTCGGCCTTGGCGGCGGCCTTCGGCTCGGTCCGGCTCTCGGACTTCGTCGCGGCGCCGGCCTTGGCCCCGGAGCCGGCCTTGGTGGCGGCCTTGACCGTGCGGTCGGCCGCGGGCTTCTTCCCCGGCGCCTTCGCGGTGGACGCCTTGCGGCCCGAGGCCTTCCGGGCCGGTGCCTCCGCTGCTGCGGGCGCTGCCTCCGCCGCCTTCGCGCCGACGCTCTTCGCCCCGACGCTCTTCGCCCCGGTGGCCTTGGCCGTCGAGGCCTTCGTCCCGGAGGACTTCGGGCCGGCGCTCTTGCGGGCGGTCGTCCGGGGGCCGGTGGTCCGGGCCGCCGGGACGGTCTTCCGGGGCGCGGCCTTGCGGCGGGCCTTCGGGACCGTGGGCTCCGCCGCCACGGCCGGCTCCGGCTCGACGGCAGGCTCCGCCGCGGGGGTCTCGTCGGCCGGCCCGGCGGTATCGGTCGGCTCGGTGTCGGTCGGATCGGCGGCCGTCGGACCGGCGGTCTCCGGGGCGGGTGCCGGTGCCGGTGCCGGTGCCCGGTCGGGGGCAGCTGCCGCGGACGGAGTCGCGACGGCCACGGGGGCGAGCGCCCGGAGCCCTTCCAGGGCGCCGGTCATGGCGTTCTCCCGGGCCACGACCGCGGCCAGTTCCTCCTCCAGCCGCCGCCGCTGCTCACCGATGCGGGGGAGTTCCGCCTCCAGCAGGGCGATGGTCGTTCCGACTCCGCTGTTCGCACCGAAGGTGTCTGCCACGGGACCTCGATTCGTCGTCAGTCAGTGCCGTTCCCACGGACCCTACGGCGTGCGGCGGGCCGCCGTGCCGGTTTTGTCGGATTGAGGGCCGTCCGGGCCTGCTCGGCCGGATCCCGACGCCGCGGGGCGGGGCGGGCCCCCCCCCGCCGGGGGGGTGTGGGCCGGGCGGGGGGCGGGCCGGCCCCCCCCCGGGCGGGGGCGGGGGGGGGGGGGGTTTGGGGTGTAGCGGGGGGCTGTGGGGGTGA
>NZ_JBHWBW010000217.1:0-6363 GCF_042735675.1 Kitasatospora sp. NPDC059571 | reverse complement strand
GTGGGGGCGCGGCGGCGCGCCCGGCGCGGACCCCCGCGCCCCGGCCGGGGCGCCCCGCGCCCCGGGGTATCGGGTCCCCCGGGGGGGGGCGCGGCCCCGCCCCCACCGGCGTTCGCCGGCGGGTGGGGTCGGGTTACCGATGAGCCGGACTGACGTGTCGTCAGTTCTCGGCGAGGTGGCGTTCGAGGGCGGTGACGACGAGCAGGTGGTCCTCGGCCTGCGGGAGGCCCGAGACGGCGACCGTACCGACCACGCCCACCCCGGCGACGGTGAGCGGGAAGGCCCCGCCGTGTGCGGCGTAGGTGTCCGGGTCGAGGCGCGAGTCCGTGTCGAAGCTGCGCCCCCCGGCCGCGAATCGCATGCCGACCAGGTAGGACGAGCAGCCGTAGCGGTCCACCGTCCGGGTCTTGCGCCGGATCCAGGCGTCGTTGTCGGCGGACGCGCCGGGCAGCGCACAGTGGAAGAGCTGCTGGCCGTTGCGGCGGATGTCGACGGCGACGGGTGCGTTCCGCTCCCGGGCGAGCTCGACCAGGAGGGTGCCCAGCCGCCAGGCGTCGTCGTTGTCGAACCGGGGGAGTACCAGCCGTCGTTCCTGCTCCTCGATCCGGCTGACCAGGGCGGCGGCCTCGGCCGCGGTCGGCGTGCTGCTCATGCGGCGGCCTCCGTGGCGAGCGTGATCGTCCGGCCCTCGGCCGCGGAGCGGCGGGCGGCCTCCAGGACCTCCAGGGCGGCGACGGCGTCGCGCGGGTCCACCGGCGCCGGCGCGCCGTCGCGCACGGCCCGCACCACCCCGGCGTAGAACGCCGGGTAGTCGCCGGGCAGCGAGGGAGTGGGCCGGGCGTCGCCGTCCGCGCCGAGCAGGCCGAAGTCCTCCGGGGCCTCCGCGCCCCAGCCGGGCCCCGGGCGCAGGCCCGCGCGCAGGGCGTCCTCCTGCGGGTCCATGCCGTGGGTGACGTACGCCGAGCGGTCGCCCAGGATGCGCAGCCGGGGGCCGGACTGCCCGGTCAGAGCGCCCATCCACAGGTGGGAGCGGACGCCGGAGGCGTGGGTGAGGGCGACGAAGGCGTCGTCGTCGACCAGGGCGCCGCGGCGGCGGACGTCCACCTCGGCGTAGACCTGCACGGCGGGCCCGAACAGCTGGAGGGCCTGGTCGACCAGGTGGCTGCCGAGGTCGTACAGGATGCCGCCGGCCTCCGCCGGGTCGGCGGACTCGCGCCAGCCGTCCTTGAGCTCTGGCCGCCAGCGCTCGAAGCGCGACTCGTAGCGGTGCACGGTGCCGAGTGCGCCGTCGGCCACCAGGGCGCGGGCGGTGCGGAAGTCCGCGTCCCAGCGCCGGTTCTGGAACACGGTCAGCATCAGTCCGCGCTCCTCCGCCAGGTCGGCCAGCGCGGCCGCCTCGGCGGCGGTGGCGGCCAGCGGCTTGTCCACCACGACCGGCAGGCCGGCCGCGAGGGCGGCGCGCGCGAGCGGCACGTGCGTCCGGTTGGGCGAGGCCACCACCAGGAGGTCGAGGGCGGCGGGGTCGGCCAGCAGCTCCTCGGCGGAGCCGACCGCGCGGGTGCCCGGGTGCTCGCGCTCCAACTGGGCGCGCCGCTCGGGGCTCGCCGTGGCGACGGCAGCCAGCCGGAGCCCGGGGGTGGTGGCGATGAGGGGCGCGTGGAAGGCGGCGCCCGCCAGCCCGTATCCGACGAGGCCGACGCGCAGGTCGGGGCGTTCTGTGGTCATGAGTCCAGTTAAACAACAGCGTTTCCTAAGTGCAAGTGCAGCACAATGGGCCCATGACCATGCCGCCGGCCCCGACCGGCACCAACCTGGCCGGACTGCGCGACCACAACGCGGCCCTCGTCCTCGGCCTGCTCCGGGCCGAGCCGCACGGCGGCAGCCGGGTGGAGCTCGCCGCCCGCACCGGCCTCACCCCGCAGGCGGTCGGGAAGATCACCGCCCGGCTGCTCGACGACGGCATGATCATCGAGGCCGGCCAGATCGCCTCCACCGGGGGCAAGCCGCGCACCCTGCTCGAACTGCGTCCCGACGCCGCCTGCGCGGTCGGGGTCCACCTCGACCGGGACGAGCTGATCGTGCTGCTCGTGGACCTGGTCGGACGGATCCGCCACCACAGCTCCCGGCCGGTCGGGCCGGACCTCGGGCCGGCGGAGGCCGTCCGGACGATCGCCGAGGAGGTGCGGCGCGCCGTGGCCGCCGCGCCCGACACGGGCCGGGTGCTCGGGGTCGGGCTGGGCTGCCGCGGCCCGCTGGACTACGCCGCAGGCGTCCTGCACTGGTTCATCGCGGTCCGTCCGGGTGACGGATCCGCCGAATGGGACGCCTTCCCGCTCCGCGACGCGCTCGCCGCCGAGCTCGGCGGCCTCCCGGTCACCGTCGACAAGGACACCAACACCGCCGCCCTCGCCGAGACCGCCGGGCCCGCCCGGCCCGGCGGCGGCACCGCCTACGTCCACCTCGCCGGCGGCCTCGGTGCGGGCCTCGTCCTCAACGGCACCCTGCACCGCGGGACGCGGACCAACGCCGGAGAGTTCGGCCACCAGACCGTCCAGCTGGACGGGCCGCTCTGCGGCTGCGGCAACCGCGGCTGCCTGGAGGCGCTCTGCCTGGCCGAGCTGCGGCGCGGCGACCACGCCGCCGCCGCCCGGCTGCTCGGTGTCGGCGTGGCCAACCTCGTCCGGGTCCTGGACATCGACCGGGTGGTCCTCGGCGGCTCCGCCGTGCTCGCCGCGCCCGGCACCTACCTGGACGGCGTGACGGGCCAGCTCGCGGCCCGGATCCCCGACCCGGTGTGGCAGCAGGTCCCGGTCTCGATCAGTTCCGCCGGCCGCCTGGCGGTCGCCCTCGGCGCGGCCGAACTCGTCCTCGGCCCGCTGTTCGGCCGCCGCACCTGAGGTGCCGTACCTGAGGCACCGTGTCTTGAGGCGCCGCCCACGGTGCGCCGCGGTGCGTACGCGGCTGCGCCGGGTGTCCGTGCGGCCGGGGCGGGCGCCTCGCCTCAGGGCGTCCTCGCGAGGCCGCCCGCGATGGCGTCGAGCAGGGCCCCGCGGTCGGCGGCCGGGCCGTCCGCGGCCCAGCAGACGTAGCCGTCGGGGCGGACGAGCAGCGCGGTGGCGCCCGGGTCCTCGGCGCACGTGGCGCGGACGAGGTCGATCCCCGGCGGGAGCCGGAGGTCGCCGGGGACGGCTCCGGCCAGATCGAGCAGGACGGCGTGCCCCGAGCGGAACAGCGCCGACAGGCGGACAAGGCCGGTGTCGGTGACCAGCTCGGCGTCGGGCAGACGGTGCCCGGTGAGCGGATGGTCGCCGGGCAGGTCGTACCGGAGCGACAGGCCCGACATCAGACCCGCGAGGTGCCGGTTGGCATCGGGCAGCCGCAGCAGGTCGGTGACGATGTCGCGCAGGGCGGCCACGTCCTCGCCCGGGTTCGGATCCGCCAGGGCGCGCTGTGCCGAGGTGTGGTGCAGGACCTGGGCCCCGACCGGGTGGCGTTCGGCGTGGTAGCTGTCCAGGAGGCCGCTCGGCGCCCGCCCCCGGACGGTCGCGGCGAGCTTCCAGCCGAGGTTGAACGCGTCCTGCACCCCGAGGTTGAGACCCTGCGCGCCCAGCGGCGGATGGATGTGCGCGGCGTCGCCCGCGAACAGCACGCGGCCCGCGCGGTAGTGCTCCAGCTGCCGGGTGGCATCGGTGAACCGCGAGGCGTTGTCCACGGCGCCGAGGGCGGTCTCCGGGCCGTACACGGCCTGCAGCGCGGTGGTGATCTCCTCGGCGCCGACCTCCTCACGGGTGTCGTCGGTGTCGTCGGTGGTGTCCGCCCGGTCCGTCCGCCCGAAGGTGAGCCGGTACCGGTCGCCGCCGAGCGGCACCAGCACGGCCCAGTGGCCGCCCGCGTGGCGCATCAGGCTGCTCATGTGCCCGATCTGCTGCGGCACCAGCGGTGAGGCGGCCGACAGCCGGATGTCGGCCAGCACGGCCTGCTGCGTCCCGGGCCTGCCGGGGAACGGCAGCCCCAGCAGTCTCCGCACCGTGCTGTGGCCGCCGTCGCAGGCCGCCAGGTAGTGCGCCCGGACCTGCAGACCGTCCGCCGTCACGACCACGCCGTCGTCGTCCGGTGCGACCCCCGAGACGGCGGCGCCGCGCAGCACCCGGGCGCCGGCGGCGGTCGCCCGCTCCTCGAGCACCTCTTCGATCTCCCACTGGGGGACGGCGATCGGGCAGGGGTGCCCGGTCCGCCACGGCGTGCAGTCCAGGGGCACCGCCAGGGCCGCGAAATGCCCGGCCACCGGCTCCTGCGACACGACCCGCTCCACCAGTGGCGCCAGCAGTCCGCGCGACTCCAGCAGCTCGGCCGTACGGGGCTGGATCCCGCCGCCCTTCACCTGCTCGACGCGCCGGGGCAGCTTCTCCAGCACCAGGGTGTCGACCCCGGCCAGCGCCAGTTCGTACGCCAGCACCAGCCCGGTCGGGCCGGCGCCCGCCACGACGACCTCGGTCCCGATCCGCTCCACCATCGTCACTCCTCCTCGAATCTCGCCTCGGGGCAAATGTATACCAGGTGCAGAAATCCTCTCGGGGCAGTGCGCTGCTACGGTGGGTGCCGTGGACGGAAAGCCAGGGCTACGGGAGCGGAAGAAGCAGCGGACCCACGCGGCGATCTCCGATGCGGCGATCACGCTCTTCCTCGAACACGGCTTCCAGCAGGTCTCGGTGGCCCAGGTGGCCGAGGCGGCCGAGGTGTCCAAGCGCACCCTCTTCGCGTACTTCCCGGCGAAGGAGGACCTGGTGGTGCACCGCTTCGCCGACCACGAGGGCGAGAGCGCCCGCGTGGTGCGGGCCCGCCACCCGGACGCCTCCCCGTTTGCCGCCCTGCGCGAGCACTTCCTGAACGGCCTGCACGAGCGGGACCCGATCACCGGGCTCAACGACCACCCCCAGGTGCTGCGGCTCACCCGGATGATCCTCGACGCGCCCTCGCTGGTCGCTCGGATGGAGCGGTTCAAGACCGGTGCCGAACGCGCCCTCGCCCGGGCCCTGCACGAGTCGGCGGACATCCCGGAGACCAGCGCGCGGTTGGCCGCCGTCCAGATCGTCGCGGTCCAGTGGGCGCTGGCCAACGACAACTCCGAACGCCTGGCGGGCGGGGAGCCGGCCGAGGCCCGCTACCCGGGCGCGGTGGCGGACGCGGAGCACGCCTTCGAGCTGCTGGAGAACGGACTGCGGCAGCTGACCCCGCAGCAGTGACGCGGGGCAGCAGCGGCTGCGGGTCGGCGTCGCTCGGCGCCCTCGGCGGTCTGGGATGATCGTGGGCATGGTTGAGCGAGTCATTGCCGCGTGCGACGGTGCGGCGAAGGGCAATCCGGGGCCTGCGGGATGGGCCTACGTGGTGGCGGACGGTACCGGGGCGGCGCAGCGCTGGGAGGCCGGCGCGCTCGGGCACGCCACCAACAACGTGGGCGAACTGACCGCGCTGGAGCGGCTGCTGGACGCGACCGACCGGGACGTCCCGCTGGAGGTCCGGCTGGACAGCACCTACACCCGGGACGCGGTGACCACCTGGCTGCCCGGCTGGAAGCGCAACGGCTGGCGGACGGCGGGCGGGAAGCCGGTCGCCAACCAGGAGCTCATCCAGCGCATCGACGCCCTCCTCACCGACCGCGACGTGACCTTCGTCTACGTGCCGGCCCACCAGGTCGACGGCGACCCGCTGAACGCGATCGCCGACAAGGCCGCCAGCGACGCCGCCCGCACCCAGCAGTCCGCGGCCGGCACCGCGGACGACCTCCCGGTGCCGGACCCGGCCGCCGCGTCCGCCGCGCGCACCGCCCGCCGCCGCCCGGCCGCCCGAGCGGGCGCCGCCACCGGTGGGCGGAGCACCGGCGCAGGCACGGGCTCCACCGCGCGGCCGGCCTCCGGCAGCCGCGGGGGCTCCGGCCGGCCCGCGCGGACGATCAGCGCGAGGTTCCCCGGCACCTGCCCCTGCTCCCGCCCCTACGGCAAGGGCGACCCGATCACCCGGGTGGGCGAGAGCTGGGGCCACCCCGACTGCGCCACCGCCCAGGGCTGACCCGCCGGACCGCCGGACCGCCGATCGTTGGGCCGGTGGACGGTGTCGGCTCGCGTTCCGCCCCGCGCCCCGGCGGGCTTCCCGGGCGGGCGGCGCACGGAGCGCGGACCGAGCCGGTCCGCCGCGCGCCGCGGCCCGGCTGCCGTTCGATTGCCCCGTCCGGTGGTACCACTGGAAGGGCGGGCGCACGCCGGCGGGCCCCCCGGGGGGGGGGGGCGTGGGCCGCACGCCCCCAAACATCACCCCCCCGTGTCACAGACTCGGCCGGGGCCGGGGGGGCGGGGGCGGGGGCGGGCG
>NZ_JBHWBW010000216.1:0-12287 GCF_042735675.1 Kitasatospora sp. NPDC059571 | reverse complement strand
CCCCCCCCCCCCGCCCCCCGCCGCCGGGCCCCTTCCCCAGGGCAGTGGGAAGGGGCCCGGTGCCTTTTCCGCCCCGGCGCCCCGGGGATCGGGGCCGGATCCCGCAGAGGGCTGACGGCGGGGGCGGCCGCGTGGTTACGCTGGTTGCCGCCCCGGGCCGCGCCCGGGGGGCGTGCGGACCGAAGAGGGGGGCGCCATGACGGCACCGAGCCGGGGGCGGCGGGGCGGGCCGGCCCGCGGCGAACGGAATCCGTACGGGCTGCTGCACCGTGCGCTGCGGCTGCTGGAGGCCGTCGACCGGCACCCGCTGGGGGTGGACACGGCCGGTCTCGCGCGTGAACTCGCCCTGCCCGCCGGCACCGTGCAGGAGCTGGCCGAGGCCCTGGAGTGCGAGGGCTACCTGCTGCTGGACGAGGGGGCCTGGGTGCTCGGCGGCGCGCTGACCCTGCTCGGCCAGCAGAACCGCGAGCAGCTGGTGCGCGCCCGGCTGCACCGCAGGCTCGCCGACCTGCGCGACGAGCTGGGCGCGGCCGTGTACTTCAGCCGCTACCACGACGGCGAGCTGTCGGTGGAGGCGGTAGCGGCGAGCGAGGCCGCGCCCGCGGTGCAGGAGTGGGCGGACTTCCGGAGCACCGCGCACGCCAGTGCGATCGGCCGCTGCCTGCTCGGCCAGCTGGACGCCGACGGCCGCCGCGACCACCTCGCCCGGCACCGCCCGGCCCGCCTCACCGTTCGTACGGTCACCGACGTCGACCGGCTGCTGCACCGGCTGGACCGGCAGCCGGCCACCGTTCCGGTGCTCGACCTGGAGGAGTACGCGCTCGGCACGGTGTGCGCCGCCGTCCCGGTCACCGCCGGCAGCACCCTCGGCTGTCTGGCGACCTCGCTGCCGGTCGCGGACACCCACCGGCTGCGGGCCGCGGCGGAGCTGCTGGCGCAGCGGGCGGCGCCGCTGATGCTGGCGATGGCGGTCTGACGCACCCTCGGAGGGTCCCCGGCCGGCGCGTCCCGCCCGGGCCGGCCGGCCTCCCGGTCCGTCCAAGTTATTAGACTCGATGTCGATAAGAGCGCCCGAAACCCTTGTAGCCGCCTCTACCCGCGAGTAGTTTCTGGGTACGCCCTCGCCGCCCGCAGGTCAGGAGGCACCCCCATGCCCCGTTCCACCCCCGCCCCGGCCGTCCACCACGACCTCGTGCTGGAACCCCGCGACGTGCAGTTCGACTGGTCCGCGCTGCCGCTGCACTGGATCCCCGACGAGCCGGTCGCCACCCACGTCATCAACGTGCTCCACCTGCTGCTGCCCGAGGGCGAACGCTGGTTCGTCGAGGTCTTCAAGCAGGCCCTGCCGATGATCACCGACGAGCAGCTCCGCGAGGAGGTGCTCGGCTTCATCGGCCAGGAGGCCATCCACGCCGAGGCCCACCAGGAGGTCCTGGACCACCTGCTCGGCCAGGGCCTCGACCCCCGCCCGTACGTCCGCCAGGTCGGCTGGCTGTTCCGCCGGGTGCTCGGCGAGCGGCCCGGCCTGACGGCCGCCCAGCGCCGCGAGAGCGTCATCGAACGGGTCGCCTTCGTCGCCGCGATCGAGCACTTCACCGCCTTCCTCGGCAACTGGGCGCTCAACTCGCCCGGCCTCGACCGCGCCCAGGCCGACCCCACCATGCTCGACCTGCTGCGCTGGCACGGCGCCGAGGAGGTCGAGCACCGCAGCGTCGCCTTCGACCTGCTCAACCACCTCGACCCGGGCTACCTCCGCAGGGTCCGCGGAATGCTCGTCTCCGGCCCGATGCTCGTCCACCTCTGGGTGCGCGGCGCCCGCTTCATGCTCGCCGCCGACCCGCTGCTGGACGGCCGGATCAAGCCCACCTGGCGGGAGGCGCACCTCAACGCCAAGCGCGGCCTGCTGCCCGACCTGCGCCTGCTCGCCCGCTCCGCGGCCCGCTACTTCAACCCCGGCTACCACCCCACCCGCGAGGGCTCCTCCAGCCAGGCCCTCGGCTACCTCGCCACCTCCCCGGCCGCCCGCGCCGCAGCCGCCCACTGACCCGCCGCCCGGAGCCGCACGGATGGACCTCACCACCCCGCCCCCCGACCTCTACGGCCGTCCCAGGGCCGACCGCTTCATGCGCGCGGTCACCGCCTTCGGCGACCGCTACACCCCCGCGCTCACCCGCCCCGGACTGCGCCGCAGCCCGCGGCGCCCGCTGCCGCCCGGTACCCCGCCGCTGCGCCTGGTGGTCCGCGAGCGCCGCACGGTGGCCCGGGACGCCCTGGCCCTCGACCTCGCCGAGCCCTCCGGCGCCCCGCTGCCCGCCTGGCAGCCCGGCGCCCGGCTGCTGCTCACCCTGCCCTCCGGCCGGCGCCGCCACTACTCGCTCTGCGGCGACCCGGCCGACCGGCACCGCTACCGGATCGCCGTCCGGCGGATCGCCGACGGCGGCGGCGGATCCGCCGAGATCCACGACGCGATCGCCGTCGGCGACCTGCTGACGGCCCGTCGGCCGCGCAACGGCTTCGCGTTCTGCGCCGAGCCCGCCGTGCTGCTGCTGGCCGGGGGCATCGGCATCACCCCGCTGCTGCCGATGGCCCGGGAGGCGCACCGGCTCGGCCTCGACTGGCAGCTGGTGCACACCGGGCGCACCGCCGACTCCCTCCCGTTCACCGAGGAGCTGGCGGCGCTCGACGCGGCCCGCACCTCCTTCCTCACCGACGACCGCGACGGCGTCCCGGACGCCGCCGACCTGCTCGCCCGGGCGCCGCGCGGCGCCGCCGTCTACTGCTGCGGCCCCGCCCCCATGATCGCCGCGGTGCAGCGGGCGCTGGACGCCTCGCCGGCCCGCGCCCTGCACATCGAGCGGTTCGGCGCCGCCCCGATCACCGACGGCCGGCCGTTCACCCTGCGGCTCGGCGCCGACGGCCCCGATCTCGCCGTCCCGGCCGACCGCTCCGCCCTGGACGTCGCCCGCGAGGCCCGGCCCGACCTTGCCTACTCCTGCCGGCAGGGCTTCTGCGGCACCTGCCGGGTGCGGGTGCTCGCCGGCACCCCCGAGCACCGCGACCGCCGGCTCACCGCCGACCAGCGTGCCGCCGGTGACCTGCTGCCCTGCGTCTCCCGAGCCGCCGAGGGCGAGACGCTCGTCCTGGACCTGTGAGGAGCCGTCCGATGGCCTTCCCGTACGACGACCGCGACCTCGAGCGCTTCCGCGAGGTCCAGCAGCTCGCCTACCACTGCGCGGAGCAGACCGCGGCCTGGCTCGAACCCGGCGTCACCGAGCGCCAGGCCACCGCGAAACTCCGCCAGTGCCTGGTCCGCGCCGGGGTCGAGGACTTCTTCCACGTCCCGTTCGCCTGGTTCGGCGACCGCACCGCCTTCCGGCACTTCCACACCCCGCTGCAGTTCTTCGCCGGCGGCCGCCGGCTGGCCGAGGGCATGCCCTACGTGCTGGACTGCGCGCCGATCGTGGACGGCTACACCGCCGACATCGGCTACGGCGGCAAGATCGGCGAGAACCCCGTCTGGGACCGGCTCGCCCGGGACCTGCGGGTCTACCGCGAGCTGATCCTCGCCGAGGTCCGCGCCCGCCGCCCGCTCAACGAGGTGTACGCCGCGGTGGACGCCCAGATCGCCGCGCACGGCTACGACAACCGGCACCGGGTCTACCCGGGCCGGGTGATCGGCCACCGGGTCACCCGGACGGTCTCCCGCGGCCCGGCCGGCGTCGGGGTGTTCGGCTTCGGGGTGCGTACACTCCAGACGCTCGGCCGCGAGCTGATCGGCGAACGGCTGCACGGCCGCTCCCCGCTCTGGGCCGACGGGCGCGCCTCCCGGCACGCCCCGACCCCGGGCCTGTGGGCGGTCGAGCCGCACATCGGCTTCCGCGACGTCGGCATCAAGTTCGAGGAACTGCTGGTCGTCACCGACGACGACGCGTACTGGCTCGACGACGACCTGCCGCACGTGCGGCGCTGGACGCTCCTGGAGGAGGCCGCATGACCATCCGCCGCCGCACCGTCGACTCCGACGGGCTCCCGCTGGCCGTCTACGAGCAGGGCGACCCCGCCCACCCGACCGTCCTGCTGGTGCACGGCTACCCGGACACCCACGCGGTCTGGGACGACGTCGCCGCCGACCTCGCCGCCGACCACCACGTGGTCCGCTACGACGTGCGCGGCGCCGGCGCCTCCGGCGTACCGGCCGACCGCGGCGGCTACCGGCTGGCCCGGCTCGGCGCCGACCTGCTGGCGGTCGCGGACGCGGTCAGCCCGGACGAGCCGGTGCACCTGGTCGCCCACGACTGGGGGTCGATCCAGTCCTGGGAGGCCGTCACCGAGCCGGGCGCCCACCACCGGATCGCCTCCTACACCTCGCTCTCCGGCCCGTCCCTGGACCACATCGGCCACTGGATGCGGCACCGGCTGCGCCGCCCCACCCCGCGCCACCTGCGCCAGCTGCTCGTCCAGGGCGTGCACTCCTGGTACATCACCGCCTTCCACCTGCCCTACCTCGCCCCCGCGACCTGGCGGCTCGGGCTGGCCCGCGCCTGGCCGCGGGTGCTGCGCGACCTGGAGGCGGTCACCCCCCGGCCCGGGCACCCGCAGCCGACGCTCCGCCAGGACGCGGTGCGCGGGATCGAGCTGTACCGGGCCAACTTCCGCCCCACCCTGCGCAGTCCGCGCGAGCGGTCGACCGAGGTGCCGGTGCAGCTGGTCACCCTCCGCCGGGACCGCTACGTCTCCACCTTCCTCTCCGAGGGGCTGGAGCGGTGGGTGCCGGCGCTGACCCGCCGCACCCTGGACGCCGGGCACTGGTCGGCGCTGCTGGAGAGGGGCGCCGCCGTGGCGGGCCTGGTCCGCGAGCACGTGGCCCGGGTCCGGTCCGGACGGCCGCAGGGCGCACCGGAGGGCACGGCGGCGAGCGGCCGGCTGGTCGTGGTCACCGGCGGCGGGAGCGGCATCGGGCGGGCCACCGCGCTCGCCTTCGCCGAGCAGGGCGACCACGTGGTGGTGTGCGACCTCGACCCGGCCGGCGCCGAGCGCACCGCCGAGCTCTGCACCCTGGTCGGCGGCCGGGGCACGGCCCACCGGGTGGACGTCTCCGACGGCGAGGAGGTCGACGCCTTCGCCCGGCGGGTGGCCGCCGAGCACGGCATCCCGGACGTGGTGGTCAACAACGCGGGCATCGGCCACGCCGGGACGTTCCTGCAGACCACCGAGAAGGAGTGGCAGCGGGTCCTGGACGTCAACCTGTGGGGCGTCATCCACGGCTGCCGGGCGTTCGGCGCGCTGATGGTGGAGCGCGGGGAGGGCGGACACATCGTCAACCTCGCCTCCGCGGCCGCCTACCTGCCCGCCAAGTCGCTCGCCGCGTACGCCACCAGCAAGGCCGCCGTGCTGATGCTCTCGGACTGCCTGCGGGCCGAACTCGCCTCCCACGGCGTCGCGGTGACGGCGGTCTGCCCGGGGATCGTCAACACCAACATCACCCGGACCACCACCTTCTCCGGCCTGGACGCGCAGGCCCAGGCCGCCAAGCAGGCCAAGGCCTCCAAGGCGTACGCCCGTCGCGGCTTCCCGCCCGAGAAGGTCGCCGCCGAGATCGTCCGGGCCGTCCGCACCGGCCGCCCGTTCGTCCCGGTCACCGTGGAGGCGAAGGCGGCGCACTGGCTCGGCCGGCTCAGCCCGGGCCTGCTCCGCCGGGCGGCCCGCCTCGACGTCGGCTGAGGGGGACGGGTCCGCCTTGATATCGGCTAGGGTGGAATTCGATATCAGGGCGGATCGGGAGGTCGGTATGGCTCGGACAGTGATAGACGTCGACGACGACATGCTCGCCGAGGCCGCCGAGATCTTCGGTACGACCACCAAGGTCGCCACCGTGAACGCGGCCCTCGCCGACGCGGTCAAGCGGCGGAAGCGGGAGTCGTTCCTCACCTGGATCGCCGAGGGCGGGCTGCCGGACCTCACCGGACCTGTCGACGGTGGCGGGACGGAACACCGGGCGGCATGACCGGGCGCTACCTGATCGACAAGTCGGCACTGGCGCGGTTTCCCAAGCAGGCGGTTCGGGCGGTCGTCGAGCCCCTCCACAACGCCGGCCTGCTCGCCGTCTGCGCAGCGGTCGAGATGGAGGTCCTGCACAGCGCGCGTTCGAAGGCCGAGGCCGAGCGGATCCGCGACGAGATGCGCGGCTTCGACTGGTTGCCCGTCACCGACGAGGTGTGGGATCGCGCCCTGGAGGTCCAGGTCATGCTCGTCGGTGCGGGGAACTGGCGCGCCGTGTCGATGGCCGACCTCGTGATCGCCGCGACGGCCGAGCGGCACGGCGCCACCGTTCTCCACTACGACGGCGACTTCGACATGATCGCCGCCGTGACCGCTCAGCCGATGCGATGGGTGGTGCCACCGGGATCGGCCGACTGAGTCGGCCGGTCCGGCGGGAACTCAGCCCACCCCGGGGATCTTGGCGATGCCCGCGCTGAGTTCGTCGGCGTTCATGCAGGGGACGATCTCGACGTCGGCGCCCATCCGGAGCCAGAGCGGCTCGACGAGGGGGACGAGCGAGGCGCCGTCGGCGAGGTCCACGACCACGGTGAAGCCGCGGCGGCCGTGCAGCGGGTAGAAGTAGGCGGCCTCGGGCTTCAGGATGCCCATCATCTCCTCCATGGCCTTCTCCATACCGCCCTCGGAGATCAGCTTGTTGGAGAGTTCGGTGTCGATCGAGGCCTGGATCAGCATGCGCATGACGGCGGCCCTTCCGTGCGGAGCGACGACCGGCCGACCGCTCGGACCGTGCCCGGGTGGCGGCCAGTCCCTGCCTCCAGGGTGGCGCCGGGGGCCGGGCGCTGCATGTGGATCACGCCGCGTGCGGCTGCGGCTCCGGTGTCCTCTCGTCCGCCTTCCCGTCCCCGGTGCGGGTGAGGTCGTGGTGGATGGGGCCGGTGCCGGTGGAGAGGGGGAGGCAGGAGCCGCCGCGGCGGTGGGCGACGATCTCGGCGGCGACGGAGACGGCGGTCTCCTCGGGGGTGCGGGCGCCGAGGTCGAGGCCGATGGGGGAGCGGAGGCGGGCGATCTGGGTGTCGGTGAGGCCGGTTTCGCGCAGGCGGGTGGTGCGGTCGTGGTGGGTGCGGCGTGATCCCATGGCGCCGATGTAGCCGACGGGCAGGCGCAGGGCGCGTTCGAGGAGGGGGATGTCGAATTTGGCGTCGTGGGTGAGGACGCACAGGACGGTGCGGCCGTCGATGCGGTCGAGTTGGGTGTCGAGGTAGCGGTGGGGCCAGTCGACGACGACGTCGTCGGCGTCGGGGAAGCGGCGGGTGGTGGCGAAGACGGGGCGGGCGTCGCAGACGGTGACGTGGTAGCCGAGGAATTTGCCGATGCGGACGACGGCGGCGGCGAAGTCGATGGCGCCGAAGACGATCATGCGGGGGGCGGGGACGTAGGACTCGACGAAGAAGGTGGCGGTGCCCTGGCCGGTGTCGTCGCAGGGGCGGCCGTCGAGGCCGAGGACGAGTGTGCCGGTGCGGCCGGCGTCCAGCATGGCGCGGGCCTCGGTGACCGCGGCGCGCTCCAGGGCGGCCGTGGTGGTGGGTGCGGGGGAGAGCGTGCCGTGGTGCGCGTCCGCGGTCACCGCGACGGCGGCGCCGAGCAGGCCGGCGGGGCCGGCGACCACCCGGGCGAGGGCGACCGGGGTGCCGGAGGCGATGTAGGCGATGCCGGCGTCGATCGCCGGGTCGGTGCCCGGGGTGATCGGCTGGACGAAGACGTCCAGGACGCCGCCGCAGGTCAGGCCGATGGCGAAGGCGTCCTCGTCGCTGTAGCCGAAGCGCTCCAGGACGGGTTCGCCGGAGGCGATGGCCTCGCGGCAGAGCTCGTACACCGCGCCCTCGACGCAGCCGCCGGACACGGAGCCGACCGCCTCGCCGTCGGCGGAGACGGCGAGGGCCGCCCCGGGCCCGCGCGGGGCGCTGCCGGACACACCGACCACGGTGGCCACGGCGAAGACCTGCCCCCGTTGGTGCCAGGCACGGACGCTCTCGGCGATGTCCTTCATCTGGGTCGATCCTCAGTGCTCGGCGGGACGGGGCCCGGGGACGGCGGGAGGTGCGGGGCGGCGGTCAGGCGGCGCGGGCGGAGAGGTCGACCGTGCCGCCCGCGTAGAGGCTCTCGATCGGGATCCAGCGCAGCGAGGTGCGGGTGAGGGCGTCCGTCCGCACCGCCGCGGCGGCCGTGTGCCGGGGGCCGCACGGGATGTCGACCACCGTCCAGCCGGGCGGCCAGGCGGACTCGTCGGCGCCGAGGTAGTCCTCGGCCAGCGGACGGCCGAGCCCCGTGCCGAGGCCCTTCAGGTACGCCTCCTTGCGGGTCCACAGCTGCCCGAAGGCGGCCCGGCGCAGCGCCTCCGGGACGGCCTCGATCTCCGCCCGCTCGTCCGGGTGGACGGCGGTGGAGCAGACCCGGACGGTGGAGGCCCGGGGGACCTGCTCGACGTCCACGCCGATCGGGTCGGCGGCGACGCCGACCAGCACCATCCCGCTGCTGTGCGAGAGCGAGAAGTGGACGGACGGGTCCGGGACGCTCAGTGTCGGGCGCCCGTGCGGCTGGTCGCAGCAGGGGCACGGCTGCCGGGCGAAGCGCAGGTCGGCCGCGGGCCGGCCGAGGTAGGCGCCGAGCAGGCGGCGCAGCGCGATGTGCGCCGACGCGTAGAGGAAGCCGCCGGTCTGCCGCCGGCAGGCGCTGGCCCGGGCGAGCTCGCTCTCGTCGAGCTCGGTGAGGTCGAGCGTGCCGGTGATGTCGTCGGGGTGGGGCTGGCGCAGCAGCCAGAGGTCGACCCGGCCATTGTCGAGCGGCGCCGCCGCGGGGGCGGTCACCCCATCCCCGCCGGCACGGCGAGCGGTCCGGCGGCCGCGGCGAGCGGCCGGCCGAGGGCGGCCGCGGTGCGGGCCGCCAGTTCCGTGATGCTGGGCGAGCGCAGGACGGTCGTCAGGTCGAGCTCCACGCCGAGGGTGTCGAGGATGCGCCGCTGGAGTTCCACGCCCATCATCGAGCCGATGCCGATGCTGACCAGCGGGCGCCCGGGGTCGACCAGCTCCGGCTCGGTCTGCAGGATCCCGGCGACCTCGCGGCGCAGGTACTCCTCGACCAGGGCGGGCCGCCCGGCCGGGCCGGCGGCGGCGAGTTCCGCGGGCGAGGGGGCGGTGACCGCGAGTGCGGCCTCCCCGTCGTCCCACTCGTCGGGATCCAGCCAGGCCGGAACCATCCGGTGCTGCGTCATATCGCCTCTCCGTCCTTGTCAGCGGTGTTGATCAGGGCCATGACCCGGTCCGGGAGCAGCGGCAGCGCGCCCACCGTGCCGGGGAGCCGGAGGGCGTCGCGGACGGCGTTGGCCACGGCCGCGCCGACGCCGGCGGTGCCGCCCTCGCCGGCGCCCCGGACGCCCAGCGGGTTGCCCGGCGCGGGGGAGTCCTCGAAGACCTCGATGCGGATCTCGGGGAGGTCCGAGGTGCGGGGCCAGAGGTAGTCGCCCAGGGTGGTGCAGAGCGGTACGCCCCGCTCGTCGTACCGGAATTCCTCGAACAGCGTGCCGCCGATGCCCTGGACGGTGCCGCCGATCAACTGGGCGTGCACCAGCGCGGGGTTGACCGCCCGGCCGATCTCGTAGCTCACCGCGTAGCGCAGCAGCCGGACCGCGCCGGTGTCCGGGTCGACCTCGGCCTGCGCGTAGTGCGCGCCGTAGGGGTAGGTCATGCCGTCGGCCGCGTAGGTGCCGCGGCCCAGCAGTCCGGGCTCCTCGCCGGTGCGGACGAACTGCGGGGTGAAGCAGGCGGCCGCGATCTGCCCGAACCCGAGCCGGCGTTCGGGCGCGCCGTCCACGGCGAGGCCGCCGTCGCGGACGACCAGCCGCTCCGGGTCGGTGTCGAGCAGGGCGGCGGCGACGCGGCGGGCCTTGGCCAGCACCTGTTCGGCGGCGAGCTTCACGGCGGTGCCGCCGACCACGGTGGTGCGGCTGGCGAAGGTGCCCGAGCCGTCCGCGAGGACGTCGGTGTCGGAGAGCACCACCGCCACGGACTCGGTGGGCACGTCGAACTCCTCGGCGGCGATCTGGGCCATCACCGTCTCCACGCCCTGGCCGACGTTGGCGCCGCCCATGGCGACCCGGATCGCGCCGGTCACGCCGACGTCGACCACCGCGCTGTCGTAGCCGAGGCCGGCCTTCTCCAGGATGACGGCGCATCCGGTGCCGACCAGCCGGCCCTGCTCCCTGGCCCGGCGGGCCTCCTCGCGCCACGCCTCGTAGCCGAAGAGCTCCCGGGACTTGTCGAAGTGCTCCAGGTGGTCCTTGCCGTCCAGCAGCATCGGCGCCCCGAAGACGTGCAGCGGCCGCAGGTGCGGCAGTTCGGCGCCGTCGAGCAGGTTGATCCGGCGCAGTTCGACCGGGTCCACGCCGAGCCGGTCGGCGGCGAGGTCCATCGCGTGCTCGCGCACGAAGTTGTGCTGGAACCGGCCCGGCGCGCGGTACGTGCCGACCGGGGTCTTGTTGGTGGTGACGATGTGCACCCGGCTGCGGCAGGCGGGCATCCGGTAGGGGCCGGACATCATGGCGGAGGTGAGCGCGGCCACCACCGCGCCGTGGGTGCGGATGTAGCCGCCGGTGTCCATCCACGCCTCGCCGCGCAGGCCGAGCAGCCGGTGCTCCTCGTCGAAGGCGAGCTCGATCCGGTGGTCCTGCTCGCGGGCGTGGTTGGCGGCGATCAGGTGCTCGGTGCGGTCCTCGGTCCACTTGACCGGCCGGCCCGTGCGCAGGGCGAGGAACGGCACGAGCAGGTCCTCGGGGTAGAACTCGCCGCGGATCCCGAAGCTGCCGCCCGCGTCGGTCTCCAGCATGTGGATCCGGTGCTCGGGGAGGCCGAGCAGCTGCGCCATGACCCGGCGGTTGAAGTACGGGACCTTGGTGGCCCCCCAGACCGTCATCCGCCGGGCGCGGGCGTCCCATTCGGCGACCAGGCCGCGCGGCTCCAGCGGGGTGCCGCTGTGCCGCCCGACCCGGAGGTCGGCGGCGATCACGTGCGGGGCGGTCTCGAAGACCGCGTCGACGTCGCCGTACGCGAAGTCCACGGTGCCGACCAGGGCGCTCGCACCCTGCCAGCTCTCGGGACGCAGTGCGGCGCCGGCCCGGGCGTCCAGCGAGACGGGCAGCTCCTCCAGGTCGAGCGCGACCAGTTCGGCGGCGTCCTCGGCCAGGTACGGGTCCTCGGCGACGACCGCGGCGACCGGGTCGCCGACGTAACGGACGTACCCGGTGGCCAGCGGCGACTGCAGGTACGGGGTGAAGTCGATGCCGGGGGCGGGCTGGCGGACCGGGATCCGCCCCGTGCCGGCCAGGTCGGCACCGGTGATCACGTCGACCACGCCCGGGTGGGCGGCCGCGGCGGCGGTGTCGACCGCGCGGATCCGGGCGTGGGCGACGGGCGAGCGGACGACCCGCAGCCAGAGCTGGCCGGGCCGCACGGTCTCGTCGTGGAACCGGCCCTGGCCGCGCAGCAGCCGGTCGTCCTCCAGCCGCGGGACGGAGGTTCCGATGGCGTTCACGCGTCCTCCCCCGACATCGCGTCGGCACCCGGGCTGCCGGGCCGGGCCGCCGCCTCGATCGCGTCGACGATGGCCTCGTAGCCGGTGCAGCGGCAGAGGTTGGCCGCGGCGCACTCGGTGATCCGGGCCCGGTCCGCGTCGGGCTCCTTGCGGAGCAGGGCGGTGCCGAGCATCAGGAAGCCCGGGGTGCAGAAGCCGCACTGGAGGGCGAAGTGCTCCTTGAACGAGCGCTGCAGGGGGCCTAGTTCGCTGTCGGGGTGGGGGCCGGCGGCGAGCGACTCGACGGTCTCGACGGCGGTGCCGTCGGCCTGGGCCGCGAGCATCAGGCAGGAGCGGACGGGCTCGCCGTCCACCAGGACGGTGCACGAGCCGCAGACGCCGGTCTCGCAGCCGACCGTCGTGCCGGTCAGTCCGAGGTCGCGCCGGAGCACGTCGGCGAGGCTGCGCCGGGGGTCGACGGCCAGGGTGTGCGCGGCCCCGTTGGCACTGAGCTCCAGCGGGATGGGCGTGGTCATGGCGCGGATGCCTCCTGGGGTGCGGCCGTGCAGCGGGCGAGGGAAGCGGCCAGGGCCCGGCGGGTCATTGCCCGGGCGAGGTCGCGGCGGTACCCGGCCGGGGCCCGGTGGTCCGCGGGCGGGTCGAGGTCCTTGGCGGCCAGCCGGGCCGCGTGGTCGAGCAGACGGGGGTCGGGGGCGCCGCCGAGC
>NZ_JBHWBW010000215.1:0-12445 GCF_042735675.1 Kitasatospora sp. NPDC059571 | reverse complement strand
GGCAACGTCCTGTACCACCGCTACGACGGCCATTACGGCCTCATCACTCCCGCCTCGTAGGAGGCGGGGCCGGCCCGGCGGCTGTGGGGGTTCGACCGGGCCCGGTACGCGTGAGAGGGCGGTGGACACCCGGCCGGGCCGGGGCCACCGCCCTCTTCGCGGGGCCGGACGGGTCAGTCGTGCGGGACCACGACGACCGGTGCCTGGGCGTGGTGGAGTACGGCATGGGCGACCGGTCCGAGCCGCATCCCGCCGTGGTGGCGCCGGCGCCCCACCACGACGAGGTCCGCGCCGGTGCAGGCGTCGACGAGGGCGGCGGAGCCGCTGCCGGTCCGGATGTCCCGGACCAGCTCGACCTCGGGGTGCTTCTCCTGCCAGCCGGTCATCGCCAACGTGAGGAGTTCGTCCTCGATCGCCCGGAACTGCTCGGCCTCGGGCTGCGGGGGCACCCAGCCCGCGTAGCCCCAGACCGGTGGCGGGGTCCAGCCGTGCACGGCACGCACCCTCGACCCGCGCAGCGAGGCCTCGCGGAAGGCGAAGCCGAGGACCTCCGCGGCCGGTGCACGGGTGTCGACCCCGACGACCACCTCTCCGCCGTCCCGGTGGCCGGGGCGCCGGGGTCCCTCGGCCCGTACGAGGACCGTCGGGGCGTCGCAGCGGGCGGTGACGGCGAGGCCGACCGAGCCGACCAGGAGTCCGCCGAAGCCGCCGAGCCCCCGGGAGCCGAGGACCAGCATGCGGGCCTTCGCGGCGGCGGCGGTCAGCACGTCGACGGGATCGCCGCCGCCGAGCAGTTCCGCCCGGATCTCCAGGGCCGGGTGGGTGGTCTGGACCGTCTGCTTGGCATCGGCGAGCATCCGCGTCGTGAGGGCGCGGATGTCGGCGGGCCGGCCGGGGTCGGCGTGGAGGTCGTCGAGCCAGGTCTGGGCGTGGACCAGTCGCAGGGGCAGGCCGTGCCGGACGGCTTCGGCGGCCGCCCAGCGGGCGGCGGCGATGCTCTGCGCCGAGCCGTCGACGGCGGCGAGCAGGTGGTCGGACATGCGGGTTCCTCTCGAGGGTGGTGCGTGTGAGGCGTGCGATGCGTGCTGCCGGCGCCGAGGTCGGTCCGGCGGTCAGGCGAAGGCGGTCCGCAGGGCCCGGAGGACCGTGGCGGGTTCCGTCAGGGCGTGGTGGACGGGCGGGATCGGCAGGTCGAGGCCGAGCAGTTCACGGACGGCGTGCATCGCACCGCGCACCGAGTACTCCACGGTGAAGACCACGTCCTCGGGGATCTCGACGAACTGGCCGAGAAAGGCGAAGTTGCGGGCGCCGTGCGGGATCACCCTCGGTCGGTCGTGCACGTCCCGCCGGGCGAACTGGCTGGTGATGTACGGCATCATCACGGTGGTGACGACGGTGTTCGCGCGGACCCGCTCGGCGATGTCGTCGAAGCCGAGCTGGCCCAGGAGTTCGGTCAGGATCTCCTGACCGGTGGACTCGGCCATGGTCCTGCCGGTGTGCTCGCCGGGCCGGTCCAGGAACAGGCCGTAGCCCCACAAGGTGTACACGTCCTCGGGCTGGTCGGCGAAGTGCGGCGGGCGGGGGACGACGATCGACATCAGCCAGGGCGAGTCCCGGAACGTCATCAGGGCGCCCGTACCGGCCGCGTTACCGGTGAACTCCTCTATGCGTTTCACCAGTTCGGGCCCGCGCATGGTGAGGGTGAACGACTCCCAGGCGGCCTCGGCGATGTTGCCGTTGAAGACGGCGGGCCGGCCGAAGTCCGGAGCCTTGCGGGAGAGCGTCTCCCAGAGCGTCCAGCCGCCGTCGCGCTTGTCCCGGATCAGCTCGGGCACCGTGTCGTTGCCGCCGTGGGCGGCGTCGGCGGTCATCGAGCCGAGCGTGATCAACGCCAGGTCGTGTTCGGCGAGTTCGACCAGCTCCCGGTGGCCGCCGCGACTGAGGTGCAGACGTCCGGCACGGCGGATGCCGTCCCGGTCGGCGAAGTCGACGTCGGTGACGGTGACACCGTGCTCGATCCGCACCCCGTGCCCCAGCAGCCACTTCGTGAGCGGTCGGACGATGGAGTCGTACTGGTTGAGGCGGGTGCGCCGCACCCCGGCCAGGGTGTGGAGGCGCGGGAACTCCTGCAGGAAGCGCAGGAAGTAGCGCCGGACCTCGATCGCGCTGTGCCAGGTCTGGAAGGCGAAGGTCGTGCGCCACATCGCCCAGAAGTTGGTGGCGAAGAAGTGCTCGGAGAAGAACTCGTCGATCCGCCGTGGTCCGATCACCGACTCGGGCAGGACCAGCAGCCGGGTCAGCTCCAGGCGGTCGTGCATGTCGAGACCCAGCCGGGAGGCGTCGAGGATGCGGTGGTTGCGGTCGATCAGCCTGGCCCTGGCGTCGGTCGGCCATGCCCGGTTGAAGTCGATGATCTCCTGACGGACCGAGACACCCTCGTCGTCCAGGGTCGGAATCGTCTCCAGCAGGTCCCACAGGCAGCTGTACGCCTCGTCCTCCAGCATCCGTCCGCCCCGGGTGACGTACGCCCGGTCCGGCGATCCCTGCCCGTCGAGTGAGCCGCCGGCCAGCGGGAGCTGTTCGAGGATGTGGATGTTCTCGCCGGGAAGGTCACCGTCCCGGATCAGGAAGGCCGCCGCGGCCAGCGCGGCGATCCCGCCGCCGACCAGGTAGGCCTGCGTCGTGCGGTCGCTGTCGATCACATCTCGCTCCACTCTTCCGCCGGTCCGCCCCTGCGCCGGTCGGCAGGGGCAGGGCACCGCCAGCCTGGGGGAGAGCCGGCGGCAGCGGGCAGGGCCGGGCAGGCCTCCCGCCCGGGCCGTAGGTCCCGGCGGGAGGCCTCCCGCGGGTCGGACCTTGCACGGGAACGCGGTGGGGGGCCGCACGTCCCGGTCCCGCCCGCCGGGATGTGGCCCGGTCGGCCCTGCGCCCGACCGGCTGCGTCGCGTGACGATGAGTACGGCCCGCGGCCGACGGCCGCACGAGCCGACCGACTCCGAGGAGATCGCACCGATGTCCATGACCGCCGGTACGACGCCGAGTGACCTGTCCGAGAGCGACCTGGCGATGCTCGACTCCCACTGGCGGGCCGCCAACTATCTGGCCGCCGGTCAGATCTACCTGATGGCGAACCCGCTGCTGCGCGAACCGCTCCGACCCGAGCACATCAAGCCACGACTGCTCGGCCACTGGGGCACATCCCCGGGCCTGAACCTCGTGCACACCCACCTCAACCGGGTGATCGCCGGTCGCGACCTGGACGCGATCTGCATCTGGGGCCCGGGCCACGGCGGCCCGGCCGTACTCGCCAACTCCTGGCTGGAGGGCAGCTACACCGACACCTATCCGTCCGTCACCCGGGACGCGGACGGCATGGCGAGGCTCTTCCGGCAGTTCTCCTTCCCGGGCGGCGTCCCCAGCCACGTCGCCCCCGAGACCCCGGGCTCGATCCACGAGGGCGGGGAACTGGGCTACGCGCTCTCCCACGCGTATGGCGCGGCACTGGACAACCCCGGACTGCTGGTCGCCTGCGTGATCGGCGACGGGGAGGCGGAGACCGGGCCGCTGGCGGCGTCCTGGCACGGCAACAAGTTCCTGGACCCGGTCCACGACGGTGCGGTGCTGCCGATCCTGCACCTCAACGGCTACAAGATCGCCAACCCGACCGTGCTGTCCCGCCTGCCCGAGAGCGAACTGGACGCGCTGCTGCGCGGCTTCGGCCACCTGCCGCTGTACGTCACCGGCGACGAGCCGATGGCCGTGCACCGGTCCATGGCCGAGGCCATGGACCGCGCCCTCGACCGGATCGCCGAGATCCAGTACGAGGCCCGCACCGACGGCAGTACCCGCCGCCCGCACTGGCCGGTGATCGTCCTGCGCACCCCGAAGGGCTGGACCGGCCCGGCCGAGGTGGACGGCGTGCCGGTCGAGGGCACCTGGCGCGCCCACCAGGTGCCGCTCGACCAGGTCCGCGACAATCCCGCCCACCTCGCCCAGCTGGAGGCCTGGCTGCGCTCCTACCGGCCGCAGGAGCTGTTCGACGAGCAGGGCCGCCCCGTCGAGCAGGTGCTCCGCGGCATCCCGGGCGGCACCCGCCGACTGGGTGCCAACCCGCACGCCAACGGCGGCCTGCTGCTGCGCGACCTGCCGCTGCCCGCGCCGGAGCGCTACGCCGTTCAGGTCGACAAGCCCGGCGCCACCCAGCACGAGCCCACCCGGGTGCTGGGCGACCTGCTCGCCGACCTGATGGCCGCCACGGCCGAGCACCGCGACTTCCGTCTCGTCGGCCCCGACGAGACCGCCTCCAATCGACTCGGCGCCGTCTACGCGGCCACCGGCAAGGCCTGGCAGGCCGGGACCGTGCCGAGCGACGAACACCTCGCCCGCGACGGCCGCGTGATGGAGATCCTCTCCGAACACACCTGCCAGGGCTGGTTGGAGGGCTACCTGCTGACCGGCCGCCACGGCCTGTTCTCCTGCTACGAGGCCTTCGTCCACATCGTCGACTCGATGGTCAACCAGCACATCAAGTGGCTGCGCACCACCCGCACGCTGCCCTGGCGCGCGCCGATCGCCTCGCTCAACTACCTGCTCACCTCGCACGTCTGGCGCCAGGACCACAACGGCTTCTCCCACCAGGACCCCGGCTTCGTCGACCACGTCCTGAACAAGAGCCCCGAGGCCGTCCGCGTCTACTTCCCGCCGGACGCCAACACCCTGCTCGCCACCGCCGACCACGTGCTGCGCAGCCGGGACTACGTGAACGTGGTGGTGGCCGGCAAGCAGCCCTGCTTCGACTGGCTCTCCCTGGAACAGGCCCGCGACCACTGCGCACGCGGTGCCGGGATCTGGGAATGGGCCGGCACCGACGACGGCACCCGCGAGCCCGATGTGGTCCTCGCCTGCGCCGGCGACGTCCCGACGCAGGAGGTGCTCGCCGCGGCCGGACTGCTCCGCCGCCACCTGCCCGACCTGCGCGTACGGGTCGTCAACGTCGTCGACCTGGCCAGGATGATGCCAGCCGAGGAGCACCCGCACGGCATGCCCGAGGCAGAGTTCGACGCCCTGTTCACCCGCGGCCGACCGGTGATCTTCGCCTACCACGGCTACCCGTGGCTGATCCACCGCCTCGCCTACCGCCGCGCCGTCCACCCGCACCTGCACGTGCGCGGCTACAAGGAGTCCGGTACCACCACCACACCCTTCGACATGGTGGTCCGCAACGATCTCGACCGCTACCGCCTCGTCATGGACGTCATCGACCGCGTCCCCGGTCTCGCGGCCCGCGCCGCCGCCCTCCGCCAGGAGATGGCCGACCGGCGCACCCGCCACCACGACTGGATCCGCACACACGGCACCGACCTGCCCGAGGTCGCCGACTGGACCTGGACCGGCTGACCCCGGCGACAGAGGTCCGCCACGAGGAGATGAGCACCATGGACCTGCCCGTCATCGTCGGCGTCGACGGTTCCGAGGCCGGCCTGGCCGCCGCGGACTGGGCCGCCCGCGAGGCGCTGCTGCGCGACCGCACCCTGCGGATCCTGCACGCCCGGCCCCTCATGCCGCACCTGCTGCCCGACCCCGGCGTTCCCGCCCGATCCGGCACCGAGCTGCTCCACCGGACCCGGCACCTCCTCGCGGTGCGCCACCCGCACCTGCGGACGCGGGCCGAGGAGGTCTACGACATCGTCACCTCGATGCTGGTGGCGGCCGGTGAGGACGCCGAGCTCCTCGTTCTCGGGGCGCGCGGCAGCGGAGGCTTCCAGGAGCTGCGGGTCGGCTCCACCGCCCTGCACGTCGCCGCCCGGGCCGGCTGTCCCACGGTGGTGCTGCCAGCGGATCCGCCGGGCCCGCAGCCGCGCGACCTGGTGGTGGTGGGGGTGGACGCCCGCCGCCCCGCCGAGGCGGCGCTGGCCTTCGCCTTCGACTCGGCCGACCGCTACGGCTTGCCCCTGCGGGTCCTGCACGCCGCCGCAGTACCGCCGACCGGGCCGGCCGGGCGGGACGGGGACGCCGAGACCGCGCTGCTCGCCGGGGTCCTGAAGACCTGGAGGTCGGCCCATCCGGAGGTCGAGGTGGTCGAGGACGCCGAGTACGCCGCACCGGCCGGGGCGCTGGTGGAGGCCTCCGCCAAAGCCCGGCTGCTCGTGCTCGGCCGCCGGCCGGCAGCGCGGGTCGGTGCGCTCGGACCGGTGGCGCATGCCGTCCTGCACCATGCCGACTGTCCGGTGGCGATCGTGCCCGGTGACTGACGCCGCCGCGGCCCGGGGCCGCCCGGGACGGACCGCGGACGAGGGACCTTCGGCCCCGCGGGCCTACCCCGTCCGACGCCTCTCCGGGCGCCCTCCCCCGACAAGGCTGTCGGTGTGAGCGCGAGCGGCACCCGCCCTTGCCCGCCGCCCCGATGACGAACCGAAAGGTGGTCCCGCCATGCCCCGCCCTCCGCAGACCGAGGAGCCGACGTCTCCCGCACCGGCCCCCACCGCCGTGGACCGTCTGGTCGCCGACGCGCTGACGGCGCTCCGGGAGTACGCGGACTTCACCCAGGAACAGGTCGACCGCATCGTCAAGAAGGCTTCCCTGGCGGCGCTGGCCCGGCACACCGGCCTCGCCGCGCTGGCGGTGCAGGAGACCGGACGCGGCCTGTTCGAGGACAAGGCCGTGAAGAACGTCTTCGCCTGCGAGAACGTCACCCACGTGATGGCCCGCACCAGGACCGTCGGAGTGGTGCGCCGGGACGAGATCGACGGGATCGTGGAGATGGCCGAGCCGGTCGGCGTGGTCGCGGGCATCACCCCCGTCACCAATCCGACCTCCACCACCATCTTCAAGTGCCTGCTGGCACTGAAGACCCGCAACCCGATCGTCTTCGCCTTCCACCCCTCGGCGCAGCTCTGCTCCGCCGAGGCGGCCCGGACCGTCCGGGACGCGGCGGTCGCGGCCGGCGCTCCGGCGTCGTGCATCCAATGGATCGAGGAGCCGTCGCTGACGGCCACCCACGCGCTGATGAACCACCCCGATGTGGCCACCATCCTGGCGACGGGCGGCAACGCGATGGTGCGTGCGGCGTACAGCTGCGGAAAGCCCGCCCTCGGTGTCGGTGCCGGCAATGTGCCGGCGTACGTCGAGCGGAGCGCGGACCTGCGGCGCGCGGTGAACGACATCGTGCTGTCGAAGACCTTCGACAACGGCATGATCTGTGCCTCGGAGCAGGCCGTCATCCTGGACGCGGAGATTCGCGACGCGGCCCTGGCCGAGTTCCGGAAACTGCGGGCGCATCATGCGAGCGCCGAGGAGAAGGCGCTGCTGGAGCGCCACCTGTTCGGCACCGGCGACGGGAACTCCTGCGCGGGGGAGCGGCTGAACGCCGACGCGGTCGGCCGCAGTGCGCCGGAGATCGCCGCGGCGGCCGGCTTCGAGGTGCCGGCCGACACCTCGGTGATCCTGGCGGACGTCGGGCAGGTCGGCCCGGCCGAGCCGCTGACGCGGGAGAAGCTCTGCCCGGTGCTGGCCGTCCTCACCTGCGACTCCCGTCGCCAGGGGATCGAACTGGCCGCCGCCATGGTGGAGTTCAACGGCCTCGGGCACTCGGCGGCGGTGCACACCGAGGACGCCGCCTTCGTCGAGGAGTTCGGTCACGCGGTCAAGGCGTGCCGGATCATCTGGAACGCGCCCAGCTCGCAGGGCGGCATCGGGGACGTCTACAACGCCTTCATGCCCTCGCTGACCCTCGGCTGCGGCAGCTACGGGCACAACTCGGTGGCCGGCAACGTCTCGGCGCTGAACCTCGTCAACATCAAGCGGATCGGACGGCGCAACACGAACATGCAGTGGTTCAAGGTCCCGCCGAAGATCTACTTCGAACGCAACAGCATCACGTACCTGGCCGACATGCCGAACGCCCACCGGATCGTCGTCGTCACCGATCGGACCATGGTGGAGATCGGGCACCTGGAGCGGATCCGCGCCGTCCTGGACCGCCGCCGGGAGCCCGCCGAGGTCAGGGTGGTGGACTTCGTCGAGCCCAACCCGAGCATCGACACCGTCCGCAGGGGTGCGGAGCTGATGCGCGAGTTCCGGCCCGACACCATCGTCGCGCTCGGCGGCGGCTCGCCGATGGACGCGGCCAAGGTGATGTGGCTGATGTACGAGCACCCCGAGGTCGACTTCGCCGACCTGAAGGAGAAGTTCTTCGACATCCGCAAGCGTGCCTTCACCTTCCCCGACCTCGGCGAGAAGGCGAAGCTGGTGTGCATTCCGACCACGTCGGGCACCGGGTCCGAGGTCACGCCGTTCGCGGTGATCACCGACACGGCCACGGGCCAGAAGTATCCTCTGGCCGACTACGCGCTCACCCCGAGCGTGGCCGTCGTCGACCCCGCGCTCACCACCCACCTGCCCCGGGACGTCACCGCCGACACCGGCTTCGACGCCCTCACCCACTGCATCGAGACCTATGTCTCGGTCTACGCCAACGACTTCACCGACGGACTGGCCCTGCAGGGCATCCGGCTGATCTTCGACAACCTGGTGCAGGCGGTCACCGAGGGCCCGACCGATCCGCTCGCCCGCGAGAAGATGCACAATGCGGGGACGATCGCCGGCATGGCCTTCGGTTCGGCCTTCCTCGGCGTGGTGCACGCCATGGCACACACCCTGGGCGCCACCTTCCACATCGCCCACGGCCGCACCAACGCGCTGCTGCTGCCGCACGTCATCCGCTACAACGGTGCCGCGCCGGCCAAGGTCACCGGCTGGCCCAAGTACGGCAGCTACGTGGCCCCCGAGCGCTACCAGGCCATCGCGCGGACGCTCGGGCTGCCCGCCGACACCCCGGAGCAGGGCGTGGAGTCGCTGGCCGCGGCGGTGGAGGAACTGCGGGACCGGGCGGGCATCCCGCGCTCCTTCAAGGAGGCCGGCGTGGACGAGGCGGCCTTCCTGGCAGCCCTCCCGCAGCAGGCGATGAACGCCTACGAGGACCAGTGCGCGCCGGCCAATCCGCGGATGCCGATGCTCGCCGACATGCAGACGCTGATGCGCCGGGCCTACTACGGGGACCGCGACTGAGGACCGACGGCCCGCCCGTTCGGCCGATCCCGACGGGGCCGGGCCCCGGCGAAGCCGGCACGGCCGAGGAACCGACACAGGAGACGGAACATGACTGTCCAGCAGACCGAGCCGGCCGCCCGCAGCGCCTGGGACGGCTTCCGCGGCGGCCGGTGGCGCGAGGCCATCGACGTACGCGACTTCATCCAACGCAACTACAGTCCCTATGAGGGCGACAGCGGATTCCTGAGCGGCCCGACCGAGCGGACCACGGCGGTGTGGCGGCAGATCACCGACCGCTTTCCCGAGGAGCGCGCCAAGGGCGTGTACGACGTGGCCCACGACATCCCCTCCGGCATCACGGCGCACGCGCCCGGGTACATCGACCGGGATCGCGAGCTGATCGTCGGGTTGCAGACCGACGCCCCGCTGAAGCGCGCGATCATGCCGGCCGGCGGCTGGCGGCTGGTCGCCGGTGCGCTGAGGACCTACGGCTACCCGGTCGACGCGGGTCTGGAGAAGATCTTCACCCGGTACCGCAAGACCCACAACGACGGGGTCTTCGACGCCTACACCCCGGAGATCCTCGCCGCCCGGAAGGCCGGCGTCATCACCGGGCTCCCGGACGCCTACGGCCGCGGCCGGATCATCGGCGACTACCGCCGTGTCCCGCTCTACGGCGTGGACCGCCTGATCGAGGTCAAGCAGGCGGAGAAGTCCGAACTGGACCGCCTGCCCCACGACGGCGCGCGCCTGGAGGAGACCATCCGGCTGCGCGAGGAGCTCGCCGAACAGATCAGGGCACTGGCCGAGTTGAAGGAGATGGCGGCGGGCTACGGCCACGACGTCTCCGGACCGGCCGGAAACGCCCGCGAGGCCGTCCAGTGGCTCTACTTCGCCTACCTGGCCGCCGTGAAGGAGCAGAACGGCGCGGCGATGTCGTTGGGCCGCACCTCCACCTTCCTCGACGTCTACCTCCGGCGCGACATCGAGGCGGGCCTGCTGACCGAGGAGCAGGCGCAGGAGCTGATCGACGACTTCGTCATCAAGTTGCGGATCGTCCGCTTCCTGCGCACTCCCGAGTACGACGAGCTGTTCTCCGGCGACCCCACCTGGGTCACCGAGTCCATCGGCGGCATCGGCCAGGACGGGCGCCCGCTCGTGACGAAGACCTCCTTCCGCTATCTGCAGACCCTCTACAACCTCGGCCCGGCGCCGGAGCCGAATCTGACCGTCTTCTGGTCTCCGAAGCTCCCCGACGGCTTCAAGGAGTTCTGTGCCAGGGTGTCGATCGACACGTCCGGCATCCAGTACGAGTCGGACGAGCTGATGCGCCCCCGTTTCGGCGACGACACGGCGATCGCCTGCTGCGTCTCCGCGATGCCGGTCGGCCGGCAGATGCAGTTCTTCGGCGCCCGGGTGAATCTCGCCAAGACCCTCCTCTACGCGATCAACGGCGGCCGCGACGAGATCTCCGGCGTCCAGGTCGGCCCGGCGACCGGCCCGATCACCTCCGAGGTCCTCGACTACGAGGAGGTGCTCGCCAGGTTCGACGAGCAGCTGGAATGGCTGGCCGCCACCTATGTGCACGCGCTGAACGTCATCCACTACATGCACGACAGGTACGCGTACGAGCGGCTGGAGATGGCCCTGCACGACCGGGACGTACGGCGCACCCTGGCCTGCGGCATCGCCGGCCTCGCGGTGGCGGCGGACTCGCTCTCCGCGATCAGGTACGCGACCGTCCGGCCGGTGCGGGACCCGAGCGGCCTCGCAGTCGACTACGTGGTGGAGGGCCAGTACCCGGCCTACGGCAACAACGACGACCGGGTCGACACCCTCGCGGTCAGGCTGGTCGAGGAGTTCATGCGCAAGGTGCGCCGGTACCCCGCCTACCGGGGTGCCGAGCACACCCAGTCGGTGCTGACGATCACCTCCAACGTGGTGTACGGCAGGAAGACCGGGGCGACCCCGGACGGCCGCCGGGCCGGCGAGCCGTTCTCCCCGGGTGCCAACCCGATGAACGGCCGGGACCGGCACGGATACGTCGCCAGCGCCCTCTCGGTGGCCAAGCTCCCCTACGAGCACGCCGAGGACGGCATCTCGCTCACCAACACCGTCACCCCCGACGGGCTCGGGCGCACCGAACAGGAGCGGATCACCAACCTGGTCGGCGTGCTCGACGGCTACGTGACCTGCCGCGGCTTCCACATGAACGTCAACGTGCTGAACCGCGCGACTCTCCGGGACGCCATGGAACACCCCGACAAGTACCCGCAGTTGACGATCCGCGTCAGCGGCTACGCGGTCAACTTCGTCCGGCTCACCCGGGAGCAGCAGCTCGACGTGATCAACCGCACCTTCCACGACGCGCTGTAGCAGCGCCCACTCGTCCGCGGTGCCGACACCCTCTCCGACCGAGGGCGCCGGCACCGCGCCCTCGTGCAAGGAGAACCCGCCATGGACGAACCCGCCGCACCCGCCGGCGCCGCCCCTCTCCCGCTGTGCCCCTCCCGGGACGGGCGCGGCCCGCACCCGGTGACCGGCATGCTGCACTCCTGGGACCTGTCCACCGGCGTGGACGGCCCCGGCACCAGATTCGTCACCTTCCTGGCCGGCTGCCCGCTGCGCTGCCAGTACTGCCACAACCCCGACACCCGCCTCATGCGGCTCGGCCGCCGCGCGACTGCCGACTCGATCGTCCAGGAGGCCGCCAAGTACACCGAGTTCATCCACGCCGCCGGGGGCGGCGCCACCATCAGCGGCGGCGAACCGCTCCTCCAACCCGCCCTCACCGGCGAGCTCCTGCACCGCTTCAAGCACGAACTCGGTCTGCACACCGCCCTCGACACCTCCGGCTTCCTCGGCGCCCGCGCCTCCGACGCGCTGCTCGCCGACACCGACCTCGTCCTGCTCGACATCAAGTCCTGGGACCGCGCGCTCTACCGGCGCCTCACCGGCCGGGAGCTCGCCCCCACCCTCGACTTCGCCCGACGCCTCGCCCACCTCGGCACCGAGGTCTGGGTCCGCTTCGTCCTCGTCCCGCACCTGACCGACCCCGCCGAGAACATCGAGGGCGTCGCCGCCTTCACCGCGGCACTCGGCAATGTCACACGGGTCGACGTCCTGCCCTTCCACCGGCTCGGGGCCGCCAAGTGGCGGGAGATCGGCGAGGAGTTCCCGCTCGCCGGCACCCCGGAACCCACCGGCGACCAGACGGCCGCGGCCCGTGCGGTCTTCGCCGCGCACGGCCTGCACACGGTCTGACGGCGCGCACCACCCCGTTCCCCGGCGCGGACCGAGTCCACCCGACTCGTCCACGCCGCGGGGAGCCTCGTCGTCTGCCCGTGCGGGGGGAGTCCCCGGCCCCCTCGGCACGCGCACGCGCCCCCCCCCCCCC
>NZ_JBHWBW010000214.1:0-12462 GCF_042735675.1 Kitasatospora sp. NPDC059571 | reverse complement strand
CGGGCGCGGCGGGGGGGGTGGGCGCGCGCGCGCGCCGCGCGGGCGCCGCCCCGCCGCCGCGCCGGGCCGGGGCGCCCCCCCCCCCCCTCGGCCGCGCTTCCGACGGTCCGGGACGGGCCGTCGGGCGTGCGGGGTGTCGTGCGGGTGTCCTGCGGGTGCCTACTGCTCGGGCTGGGGCTCCTCGGCCGCCGCCTCCGCCTCGGCCGGGTCCTCGACGGGGGCCGGCAGGACCGCGAGGTAGGTCGAGGCGATCAGCTGGCCGACGGTCGGGTACGCGCCGAGCGGTGCGGCACTCGGGCAGCCGGTCTCCTCGGCCGCGGCGGCCAGCAGCTCGGAGTCGGCCTCCGGGCCGATCACCAGCGGGGCCAGCGCGGGGCGCTCGGAACCGGTCGCCTTCAGGTGCTCGACGGCCGCGGCCACCGAACCCGGGACGTCCAGGGCGGCGGCGACGACCGGCACCGCCAGGCGGGCGGCCAGCAGCACACCGGTGATCCCGGCCGCGGCCGCGGCGTCCTCGCCGCCGACGGTGGTCAGGACGACGCCGTCCGCGGAGGTCGCGATGGCGAACAGCCGGGCGCGGTCGGCGCGGGCCAGACCGGCCTCGGAGAGCCGGACGTGGACGGCCTCGGCGAGCAGCGGGTGCGGGCCGAGCGGGTCGGTCACGCCGGAACCGGCCGCCGCCGCCACCGCGTTCAGCTCCTCGAGGAAGCCGTGCGGGCCGGGGACCAGCGGCACGACGACCGGCGGCGGGGCGCCGTTGCCCGCAGCCATGGCGAGCAGGTCGGCGACGGTCGGGGCCTCGCCCGACTCGTCCGCGAGGTAGCCGGCGGCGATCTCGATGCCCGGCTGCTCGCCGCGGACAATGGAGAGCAGCTCGTCGACGATCGGCCGGGCCTCGGGGCCGGCGGTGGCCGGCACGGCCAGCAGCAGGGCCGGCGAGCCCGAGGGGATCTCGGGGCGCTCGGGACGGCGGTGGCGCCCCCGCGCACGGGAGCCTGGCGTACGGACGGGCAGTGGCGCGCCCGGGATGGCTGCGGTGCTCATGGCGGAGATCGTAGGACATTCCGGCGGTCCGACGGCAGCCGGATCGGGTCACCGGCAGGTTCTGCCGGGGCAAACCGGACATTGCATGCAAACCGCTGTGTGCTTCCGGTGAGGATGTGAGTGATGCGGCTCACAGTGGCAATTGTGACTGCGCGTGAGTTCGCATCCGGCCGTCGAAGATCAACGGCGCGGTGTCCGCCCCGCACACTCGGTGATCATCTTCAGGGCTCTTCATGGCGTTATGTCGGTATTTGCCGCCCCGGATGCGCGCTCGATCGGCGCTGGATCCGTACCAAATGCACGCGCAATATCCTGTGCTGATGCACGTGCAGCCGAGTTATCATCACGTCAAGTAAAGGCAATCGCCGACTACTCGGGGAGAGACGATGAGCGACATCTACAACGGCATGGCTGCTGCTGACCTCGTCGGCGTGGTCTGGCAGAAGAGTCTGCACAGCAATTCGCAGGGCAACTGCGTGGAGTTCGCCGCCCTGCCGGGGGGAGATGTCGCGATGCGCAACTCGCGTTTCCCGGAGGGGCCGGCCCTGGTCTACACGCGCGCGGAGATAGCCGCGATGCTGCTCGGCGTGAAGGACGGGGAGTTCGACCACCTGGCGGGCTGACTGCCCGTCCGGAGTCCCTGCCGGGCCGTCGTGGGAATCCCGCCGCGACGGCCCCGGTGCATTTCCGGCCGGCTGTTGCCCCCCCGGTCGACGCGGGCGGGGCGGCAATCGGTCGTCGGCCGGGCGACAATGCGTCGACCGGTCGGCGGGCCGATCGGTGGTCGGCGGCGGTCCTGTGCGGTCGGCGGCGCTGTCGGGGCGCGGAGCCCGGTGATGCGGGACTCGTGAGAATGGGGTGGGGGTCCGGTGCGGGGGCGGGAACCCCCGCCGGAACGGTCCGCTCAGACCGCCCGGCGGTGCCGCCCGGCGACGGGTTCCGCGGGGGCGGCGTCGAAGAGGGCCCAGACGACCTTCCCCGCGCCGGCCAGCGGATGCCAGCCCCACGAGCTGCTGAACGAGTCCACCAGGTGCAGGCCCCGGCCGGACTCGGCGACGAAGTCCGCCTCCCGGGCGACCGGCCCCTGGCTGCTGGGATCGCTCACCGCACAGACCACTTGCGGGGACCGGTGCACCAGGCTGATCCGGATCGGCATCCGCCCGTCCGCGAGCTGGAGCGACTGGGATGCCTGAGGGGAGTGGGAGCGGAGCGGTTGCGCGGGCACCTGGGTAAGCGGTCCGCCGGTGTCGTCGGCGGAGGTGCCTATCGCGTGCCGCAGTGCATTGGTCACCAACTCGGAGGCGACCAGGGCGACATCGTCGAAGAGTGCGCCGAGCCCCCAGCCCTGCAGCGTCGTTCTCGCGAAATCACGGGCAGCCCGGACGGCTTCGAAGCGGGGAGTGAGAGTACAGCTGGCCACGAAGGGATCGACAGCGATGGCCGTACCGGTGCCCATGAAGAGCTCCTCCCATAAGGGGGCGGACACGGCTGGACCCACCCGGGTCATGCCGGTCACCTCCGACTCGCTCGGCCGCTCGACCGGCCGTCCGACAGCCCGCACGCGCACACGAACTCCCGGCCGCACAGGGGGTCGGCCGGGAGGGTGTGCGGTGTCGCGCGTGGGATCGACGCGGAGTCCGCGGGGTTGTCAGGTGCGTGCAGGTGCACGTGCACCATCGTCCTCTGCGCTCACTGCAGATGCAAGAGTCGATTCACGTGCAGCAGCACGATTGGCATATGCAAGACGCGGATGCACGTGCAAGATGGTGGATGTGATGCAGAACTGGTAGATCGTTGCGCCAGTAAGGGCACCGAGAGTTCCCAACTGATGGCAGACTGTGCGCTGTTTGACCCGAGGTGGAGGTTTCCGACCGCATGACCACAGTTCAGCCCGGCGGGGGCTCGATGGTGCGCCGCATCCTCCTCGGCTCCCAACTCCGTCGTCTGCGCGAGGGCCGGGGCATCACGCGTGAGGACGCCGGGTACACCATCCGCGCCTCCGAGTCCAAGATCAGCCGCATGGAACTCGGCCGGGTCTCCTTCAAGGAGCGCGACGTCGCCGATCTGCTCAGCCTCTACGGCGTCAACGACCCGGAGGAGCGCGAGGCGCTGCTCGGACTCGTCCGCGAAGCCAACAAGTCCGGCTGGTGGCACAGCTTCAACGACGTTCTCCCCGGCTGGTTCCAGACCTACGTCGGCCTCGAGGAGGCCGCGGCCCTCATCCGCACCTATGAGGTGCAGTTCATCCCCGGCCTGCTGCAGTGCGAGGAGTACGCCCGCGCGGTCTTCGCGCGGAGCCGCCCGGTCGTCAGTGACGAGGAGCTGGAGCGCCGGGTCGGCCTCCGGGCTCGCCGACAGAAGCTGCTGACGGACGGTCAGGGGCCGCGACTGTGGGCCGTCATCGACGAGGCCGCGCTGCGCCGGCCGGTCGGCGGGCCGGCCGTGATGCGCGCCCAGGTCCAGCACCTGATCGACATGGCCGAACAGCCCAACGTGGTCGTCCAGGTGATGCCGTTCCGATTCGGCGCCCACGCCGGTGAGAGCGGCGCCTTCTCCATCCTGCGCTTCCCCGAGCAGGACCTCGCCGACATCGTCTACCTGGAGCAGCTGACCACCGCGCTCTACCTGGACAAGCGCGACGACGTCGACGCCTACATCCAGGTCATGGAGCGGCTCTGCGTGGACAGCCTCACGCCGGACCGCACGGTCGAACTGCTCTCCGCCATCCTCAAGGACAGCTGAGCCGGGGAGGCGCATTAGGGCCCAGTGGCGGAGGCGCGCCGGGGGTGGCGCGGCCGGCCCTGCCGAGCGGGGCGGGAGCCGTGGGTGCCTGAGTCGTGGGTGCCGGTCGGGGTCGTGAGTGGGGGAGCCCGGCGCCGACCCGAGTCGTGTCCGGGGAGGCCCGGGGCTCAGGCCCGGGTCGACTGCTCGGCGCGCTCCGGTCTCTCCGGCTGCGGCGGCACGCCCAGCTGCCAGGCCAGCCCGTAGCGGGCGAAGAGGTCGGCCCTGATCGGCGCCAGCGGGGTGGAGGCGCCCGGGAGCAGAACGCCTATGCAGCCGCCCATCAGTGCGCTGCGCAGCACCGCGTGCTCCGCGATCGGGTCCGGTGCCCCCCAGTCGGCCAGCAGCCCGCGCAGGATCGCGCCCAGCTGCTGCTGCTCCGGGTCCTGGACGAAGGCGCCGACGTCCGGGTCGAGGATCAGCGCCAGGTGCGAGCGCATCACCCGCGGATGGTTGAGCGCGAGGCCGAGGACGGCGTCGATGGCCTGCGCCAGCCGGGCCTCCGGGGATGCGTCGGCGGGTAGTTCCGCCAGCGCCGCGGCCAGCTCCAGGTGCATCAGCCGGTGGGTCGCCGACTGCATCAACAGCCGTTTGCCGTCGAAGTAATAGGACACCAGCCCGCGGGCCAGTCCGGCGTGCTCGGCGATGTCCCCGAGCGTGGTGCCGGCATATCCGCGCTGGTCGACGAGCTCCACGGTGGCGCGCATGATGCGGCGGCGGGACCGACGGCGCATCTCCTCATTGACCGATTCCCCGCGAGGTGCCATCGTGTCTGCTCCGTACGTTGACTGGCTCCCGGCCAATATACTGGCGGGGCCGCAGTCGGCGTGGCCGTACCCGAAAGCCCGGGCGGCCGACGGAGAGGCCTGCGGTGCGGGCCGGTTCCACCAACACGGGGGTTTGGTGGAACCGGACCGTCCGCACGGTCGCGCCCTCCCTGATCGGTTCGACGCTCCCTCATCGGCTCGACGCTCCGCCATCGGCTCAGCGCTCCGCGAGCACCCTGCGCTCGTCACCCTCCTCCTCGCTCGTGGCCCGATCCGAGGCCGTGGCCCGTGCCGGACTCGTGCTCCGTGCCTGTCGCTGCTGCGGCCGGCCGCCGGTGTCCGCGCCGGCCGGTGCGGGGCCGTCGGCGTCCGTGCGGCCGTCCGCGCCCGGTATGCCGGCGGTGGCGATGCCCGGGGTGGCAGTAGTGGCAGGGCCGGCGGCGGCGAGAGTGGCAGGGGCAAGGGTCGCCGTGGCGGGGGACGCGGCCCGGCGCTCGACCAGCCAGCCGTAGGCGGCGATCAGCAGGCCGGCCAGGGCGACGCCGGTGACCAGGAGCAAGGCCGGCCGGTAGCCGTCCAGTTGGGCCCGGGGGCTCTGGTCGCCGTGGCTGCCGGCGGTGATGACGGCGGTCGCCGCAGCCAGGACGACGGCACTGCCGACCTGCATCGCGGTGTTCACCAGACCGGATGCCAGACCCTGCTCGTTGTCGTCGACGCCGTTGGTGGCCGCGATGTTCACCGAGGGGAAGGCGAGTGCGAAGCCGATCCCGAGCAGCACCATGCTGGGCAGGACCAGCCCCAGGAAGCCGGAGTGCTCGTCGAGCCGGAGGAACAGCGCGTACCCGGCGGTGAGGGACAGGACGCCGAGCGGCAGCAGTCGGGCGGTGCCGAAGCGGTCGACCACGGCGCCCATCCGGGTCGCGGAGAGGGCGACCAGGGCTCCGGCGGGCAGGAAGCCGAGCGCCATCTCCAAGGCCGACCAGCCGAGCAGGCGCTGCAGGTAGAGCGTGGCGATGAACTGGAAGCCGGCGTAGGAGCCGAACAGTGCCATGGCGGCGAGGTCGGCGCGGCTGACCCCGCCGTTGCGGAAGATGCCGAGGCGGACCAGGGGGTGCGCGGTGCGGGCCTCGATCACCAGGAACAGTGCCATCAGCACGGCCACTGCGAGCAATGAGCCGAGTGTCCGGGCGCTCGCCCAGCCGACGCTCTGCGCCTGGGTCACGGTGAACACCAGCAGGAGCAGCGAGCCGGTGCCGGTGACCGCACCCGCGAGGTCGTAGCCGCCGGGGCCGCGCTCGGGGGCGGTCGGGCGGGGGAGCAGCCGGGCGGCGACGACCAGGGCGATCAGCGCCACCGGGACGGGCATCAGGAACGTCCACCGCCAGCCGACCGAGGTCAGCAGCCCGCTGAGCACGAGGCCCAGCGAGAAGCCGCTCGCCCCGCAGGTGGTGTAGATCGAGAGCGCGCGGTTGCGGGCCGGGCCCTCGGTGAAGGTGGTCGTGATGATGGACAGGCCCGCCGGCGCGGTGAACGCGGCGCTCACGCCCTTGAGGAAGCGGGTCGCTATCAGCAGGCCGCCGTCGTCGACCAGCCCGCCGAGCAGCGAGGCCCCGGCGAAGACGGCGAGCGCGGCCAGGAAGACCCGGCGGCGGCCCAGCAGGTCGGCCGCCCTGCCGCCGAGCAGCAGGAGGCCGCCGTAGCCGAGGACGTAGCCGCTGACCACCCATTGCAGGGCGGTGGTGGACAGGTGCAGGTCGGTGCCGATGGAGGGCAGGGCCACGCCCACCATCGACACGTCGAGCGCGTCGAGGAAGAGGGCGGCGCAGAGGACGACGAGAGTGCCCCACAGGCGTGGGCTCCACGTCTCGGCCGTCGACGGTGCGTCAGATGCGGTCGTCATGGTGAAGACAGTACATGCATGCGCATCCAATGCAAGGGGATTTAATGCGTCTGCATTACATGCTCGGACATGTGCTAGCCTGATCGGGTGGCTGAACCAGACATTGCTCCGGAGTCGGCGCTCGTCTTCGAGTGGCGGGACGTGCTGGCGCGGCACGCCGCGGTCTCGTGCGCGCTGGATCGTGCCCTCGGTGAGCAGTACGGCCTGGGCATGAGCGAGTTCGAGGTCCTCGAACGGCTCTGGGAGAGCGAGTTGGAGGCGGGCCCCGGCAAGCTGCGGGTGCAGGACGTCGGGCAGACGGTGCACCTCAGCCAGAGCGCGCTGTCCCGGCTGATCGGCCGGCTGGAGAAGGCCGGCCTGGTCGAGCGCGCGATGTGCGAGCTCGACCGGCGCGGCATCTTCGTGGCGCTGACCGATCAGGGCCGCGCCCGGTACCTGGAGGCCAAGCCGCTGCACCGCGAGGTGCTGAGCCGCACCCTGGGCTGAGGCCCGGGCCGGAGCCGGGTCGACTGCGGGCCGAGGTCTAGAGCAGGGCGGCGAGCCCCGGGGCCAGCGCCAGCAGGACGGCCGCGGCGGGGGCGATGAGTGCGGCCGCGGTCAGCCGCAGCCGGTGGTGGACGGGCAGCCGGGGCACACCGGCGAGCAGTCGGTCGACCCGGCGGGGTGCCTGGGCCAACTGCTGGGGCGGGCAGGAGCCGAAGACGCCCCGGCCGGTGTTGATCTCGGCCAGCGCCAGCGCCGTGGTGATCCTGCCGTGCTTGCGCGCGGCCCGGTCGTCGGCGGCCAGCTCCACGAGTTCGCCGACCTGGTCGCGGAAGGCGGAGAACACCCCGACCCCGGGGAAGCCGGTGGCCAGGGCCTCCGCGCACTGCGCCAGCCAGTGGTGCCGGGCCCGGACGTGCCCGCGCTCATGGCTGAGCACCGCGGCCAGTTCACGGTCGGTCAACTGCTGCAGTGCCCCGGTGGTGACCACCAGCCGGGCCTTCGACCCGGGCAGCGACCAGGCCTCGGGCCGGATGTTCTCCAGGACGACGAGCCGCTCGCCGGTCCGCCGGACATCCGTCAGCTCCACCGGCAACTCCGGTGCCCGGTGATCGAGTTGGGCATGCCGGGCGCCTCGCAGCGCGCGCGCCGAGCGGACCTCGCGGGTGAGCGCGACGGCCGTCTGGACTCCGCCGAGCGCGAGCAGGGTGGCGGTGAGCCGCCCCCAGCCCTCGGCACCGGCCAGGCCGTAGGCCTCCTCCACCCCGTGCGGCGCGCCGGCGAAGACCAGCGTGCGCAGGTCCGGGAGGGCGGCCGTGCAGGCCAGCAGCAGGGCGAGGACGCAGCAGAGCAGAACGGCCACCACCAGGCACTGCCATGCCAGCAGGGCCAGCACCGGTTCTCGCTCGGCCCAGCGGGCCCGGGCCAGTCGGCCCGGAGCCACCGTGGCGAGCAGCAGTCCGAGCAGCAGCAGGCTCAGCAGGGCCGTCATGGCAGGGGCTCCCCCGAGGAGGGATCAGGAGCGCGACAGTGCGCCTGCCCCCAACCTATGCGGCCGGTGCCGCCCGCGAAAAGCCTTTGCCGCACCCGTGACCAACGACACCCCGTCAGAGCGTGAGCAGCATGGCGAACATCCCGATCCCCATCGCCACGCGGCAGGCGCGGACCGCGACCCCGGCCAGACCGGCCGACCGCGGGCCGGCCGCCCTCGGCCCCGCCGACCCGGGCGGCGTCGGCCCGCCGGCGGGGCGGAGCCGCGCCGCGGGCAGTCCCGGCGAAGCGTGCCCGCCCGGCGCGAGCGCGCCCGGGCCAGGTGCCGACAGCAGTCGGCTGCCGGCCCACAGCGAGTAGCCCCCGAAGTACAGGAGCAGAGCACCGGTGACCATCGGCAGACCGGCCGGAGCGGTGTGGTGCTGGTGTGCCGGCGCCCCGGCCATGGCCAGTGCCATGTAGGCCATGGCGAGGGCACCCACCCCATGGTGGAGACGATGGGCGCGCCCCCCGTCCGCGCCCAGCGCCCCCAGCAGCAGGGCCCCCGCCAGCACCGCGTACAGCCAGCCCCACACCGCTCCCGGCAGGACGGCCATGCCGGCCATTCCCACCCCCATCGCCGCCTCGGCGGCGTCGGCCTCCCGGTGTGCCCGGGGGCACGCCGGATCCCGCAGGCGGACGACGCAGAACCCCGCCGAGCCCGCGGCCAGCCCGGTCAGCAACCACGTGACGACGGCCGGGCCGTGCATCGGCGCCCCCTCTCGACCGGTGCATCCCGACCCGCGGAGCGGGCCGTACGTCCACGATCACCGATCACCCCGGCCCGCAGCAGGGCGCGCAGGGGGGCGCACGGTGGTGCCGCAGCGGCAGGTCGGGCGCGCGGGACGCCCCGGCCCGGTGCGGCGCAGGGCACGCCCGGGACGGGGGAGCGGACGGGCAGGGGCGGGCCCGGGCCGGGGAGGCCGCTGCCCCGGTGGCGCCGCCGCGGGCCGCGCGCGATGGTCGGCGTACGGGACCGTGCCGGCGGCCCGGTTCGGCACCGGCCCGCGCGACGGACCGGAGGTGCGCTCCGGGGCGGCCTCGGCCTTGCGGCCGTAGGCCCGGCAGGGTGCTCCGGCGGCGGATTCTCCGGTCACCGGCCCCGCCCGCCGCAGGATTGCCCGGCTGACCCCCCTTGAACAGAAGAACCTTTCGTATCTATGGTGTCATTGTCGCAATACCTCCTGTCGAAGTGAGTCTCCGATGCAGAATCTTTCGCCGACGCTCGCAGTAGCGGGCGATGCTTCCGCCTCGCCGGCCGGCCACCCGGCCTGGCTGCGCCTGAAGGACGCCGTCGAGGCGCTCCGCCCGCTGCAGTCCAAGGACGGCTCCATCGATCTGGCGGCCGTCCAGCGGCACGCCGTCGACCCGCTGCTCGCCGCCGTCCTCGCGGCGATCGAGGAGCTGGCCCCGCTCTTCCCGCACGACGCCGCGTACCTCGACGCCGTCCAGAACGACCTGCGCAAGTGGGCGGACACCGGGTACCGCGAGCCCGACTTCCTGGACTCGCTGCTCGCCTTCCACCCCGCCGACCAGCGCGAGGACGGCCTGCAGCACCTCGTCGTCTTCCCGATGTACACCCAGAACGGCAACCCGAACCGCAACCTCGAGGCCGTCCTGCTCAAGGTGGTCTGGCCGGAATGGCTGGCCGAGCTGGAGCGGACCCGCTTCGACAACCCGATGTTCGTGCCGATCACCTTCACCGACTTCACCGCCGGCTACGACACCAACTCCGCGGTGCTCTTCCCGGAGACGGTCGCCGTCCGCAAGGCGCCGGAACGTTTCACCTGGGGCGGCATCTTCTGCGACCGCGAGGCCGCGCGCTTCCGCGCCGTGACCTCCTCCGCCGTCGACCTGCTCGGCCTGGAGATCCCCGCCGACGCGGCCGGCCTCCTGGAGGACCAGGACCGCGCCCAGCAGACCTTCGTCCTGTGGGACCTCGTCCACGACCGCACCCACAGCCACGGCGACCTGCCGTTCGACCCCTTCATGATCAAGCAGCGCAGCCCGTTCTGGATGTACGGCCTGGAGGAGCTCCGCTGCGACCTCACCGCCTTCAAGGAGGCGGTGCGCCTGGAGGCCGAGGGCTACAAGCAGGGCCGCGACGTCCAGTACGCGATCCTCTTCGACCGTCTGTTCCGCTTCCCGGTCAGCGGCGACCGCGTGCGCAACTACGACGGCATGGGCGGCCAGCTGCTCTTCGCCTACCTGCACAAGCACGACGCGCTGCGCTGGCGCGACAACCGCCTGTCGATCGACTGGGCCCGCGTCGCCGAGGTCACCAACCAGCTGTGCGGCGAGATCGAGACCCTCTACCGGGACGGCATCGACCGGCCCAAGACGGCGCACTGGATCGCCGCCTACGAGCTCGTCTCCCGCTACCTCACCCCGCACCCCGCCTCCACCTGGGCCAAGGGCCCTGAGGCGCTGCCGCTGGACATCACCGACGGGAAGGCCCTCAACAAGGCCCTCTGCGACGCGGTCAAGCCGGACGAGTTCCCGCTCAGCATGTTCTACGAGGCCCTCGCCAAGAAGCTGAGCGGCGTCATCGCCGCCACCACCGGCATCACCGGTGCCCAGGGGGTCGCCGCGTGAGCGCCCTCCTCGACGGCAAGGTGATCGCGGTCGCCGGGGCCAGCGGCCCCGCCGGCCAGGCCACGATGCGGCGCCTCGCCGCCGACGGCGCCACCGTGATCGGCGCCGACATCGACCAGCAGCGGCTCGACAAGGCGCTCGCCGCCGTGCGCGCCGCCGTGCCGAACGCCAAGGTCAGCGGCCAGGTCATCGACCTGCTCGACCCGCAGGAGGTGCACGACTGGGCCGACCACCTGGAGGCCGAGCACGGGCACGTCGACGGCCTGCTCCACCTGGTCGGCGGCTGGCGCGGCAGCAAGACCTTCTTCGACACCCGGATCGACGACTGGGACTTCCTGCACGACACCGTGGTGCGCACCCTCCAGCACACCTCGCTCGCCTTCCAGCCGGCCCTGGTCCGCAGCGGCGGCCGCTACGCCATGGTCTCCGCGGCCGCGGCGCACAAGCCCACCGCCGGCGGCGCCGCGTACGCGGCCGCCAAGGCCGCCACCGAGGCCTGGACGCTGGCCATGGCGGACTCCTTCGTGAAGGAGACCACCGCCGAGGACGGCACGCCCACCGCCGCTGCTGTCATCCTGGTGATCAAGGCGCTCGTCAGCCCCGAGATGCGGGCCGAGAAGCCCGAGGCCAAGTTCAGCGGATTCACCGACACCGCCGACCTGGCCGACATCCTCGCGGGCCTCTGGGCCCGCCCCGCAGCTGAACTGAACGGACAGCACCAGTGGCTCACAGCCCGATGACCACCGCCGACGGCGGCGTCCGGACCGACGCCGCCCGGCACCACGACCCCGAGGTGCGCGGCTTCGCCAGCGACAACTACGCCGGCGTGCACCCGGAGATCCTGGCGGCGATAGCGCTCGCCAACGGCGGCCACCAGGTCGCCTACGGCGAGGACGACTACACCGCGAACCTGCAGGACGTCTTCCGCCGCCACTTCGGCGACCAGGCCGAGGCCTACCCGGTCTTCAACGGCACCGGGGCGAACGTCGTCGCGCTCCAGGCCCTGCTGCCCCGCTGGGGCGCGGTCGTCGCCGCCGAGAGCGCCCACATCAACGTGGACGAGGGCGGCGCCCCGGAGAAGATGGGCGGCATCAAGCTGCTCACCGTCCCGACCCCGGACGGCAAGCTCACCCCCGAGCTCATGGACCGGCAGGCCTGGGGCTGGGGCGACGAGCACCGGGCCCAGCCGCTCGCCGTCTCGATCACCCAGAGCACCGAGCTCGGCACGGTGTACACCGTCGACGAGATCAAGGCGATCTGCGACCACGCCCACGAGCGCGGCATGCTCGTCCACGTCGACGGCTCGCGCCTCGCGAACGCCGCGGCCACCCTCGGTGTCCCGTTCCGGGAGTTCACCACCGACGCGGGTGTGGACGTCCTCTCGTTCGGCGGGACGAAGAACGGCCTGCTGTTCGGCGAGGTCGTGGTCGTGCTCAACCCCGAGCGCGTCCGCAACCTGAAGTTCCTGCGCAAGACCTCGATGCAGCTCGCCTCGAAGATGCGCTTCGTCTCCGTGCAGTTCGAGGCCCTGCTGGCCGGCGACCTGTGGCTGCGCAACGCCGGCCACGCGAACGCCATGGCCCAGCGCCTGGAGGCGGCGGTCCGCGGCATCGACGGTGTGACCGTCGTCCGCCCGGTGCAGGCGAACGCCGTCTTCGCGCTACTTCCGCGCGAGGTCAGCGAGCGGCTCCAGAAGAGCTACCGCTTCTACTTCTGGGACGAGCACACCGGCGAGGTGCGGTGGATGGCCGCCTTCGACACGACCGAGGACGACATCGACGCCTTCGCGGCGGCGATCGCCGAGGAGATGGGCCGCGCCTGACAGCGGGCCCGTTCACGCCGACGGCCCCGGCACGGATCAGC
>NZ_JBHWBW010000213.1:4945-12564 GCF_042735675.1 Kitasatospora sp. NPDC059571 | reverse complement strand
CCGCAGGGGGCCGGCCCTCCCGGCGTGTCACGGTGCCGCGGTCAGCGGGCGAGCCGCTCCACGGCGGCCTGCACCCGCTCGTCCGTCGCGGTGAACGCCACCCGGACGTGCCGGTCGCCGGCGGGGCCGTAGAAGTCGCCGGGCGCCACCAGGATGCCCAGCCCGGCCAGCTCGGCGACGGTCTCCCAGCACGGCCTCCCCTGGGTCGCCCAGAGGTAGAGACTGGCCTCGGAGTGCTCGATGGTGAAGCCGTACGCCTCCAGGGCGGTCCGCAGCGCGGCGCGGCGGGCCGCGTACCGGGCCCGCTGCTCGGCCACGTGGGCGTCGTCCGCCAGCGCGGCCACGGTCGCCGCCTGCACCGGGGCCGGCACGATCATGCCGCCGTGCTTGCGGATCTCCAGCAGCTCCCTGACCACCACCGGGTCGCCGGCCACGAACGAGGCGCGATATCCGGCCAGGTTCGAGCGCTTGGACAGCGAGTGGACGGCCAGCAGGCCCTCGTGCGAGCCGCCGCAGACCTCGGGGTGCAGCACCGAGACCGGCTCCGCCTCCCAGCCGAGCTCCAGGTAGCACTCGTCGCTGACCAGCAGCGCGCCGTGCTCCCGCGCCCAGGCGACCGCCCGGCGCAGCTCGTCCGCGCCCAGCACCCGGCCGGTCGGGTTGGACGGCGAGTTCAGCCAGAGCAGCCGGACCCGGGAGCCGTCCAGCTCGGCCACGTCGTCGTAGGCGACCGGCTCGGCCCCGCAGAGCCGGGCGCCGACCTCGTAGGTCGGATAGGCCAGGCGCGGGTAGGCGACCTGGTCTCCGGGGCCCAGGCCCAGCTGGCCGGGCAGCCAGGCCACCAGCTCCTTGGAGCCGACGGTGGGCAGCACGGCCTGCGGGCCGATCTCGGCGCCGACCCGGCGGTGCAGCCAGCCGGCGATCGCCTCGCGCAGCTCCAGCGGCCCCCACACGGTGGGGTAGCCGGGGGTGTCCGAGGAGGCGGCCAGCGCCTTCTGGATCACCTCCGGCACCGGGTCCACCGGCGTGCCGACGGAGAAGTCGCACAGCCCGCCCGGGTGGGCCAGGGCGGTCTTCTTGTACGGCTCCAGCCGGTCCCACGGGAAGACCGGCAGCAGCTCCGATACGCGGCGCGCCGCCCCCGGGTGTCCCGGGAACGGCGCGCGCGCGGTGTGATGAGTGCTCACGACTCGACTGTCACCGATCAGTGGTCGGCGTTCTGCGGGGGCAGAGCCGCGATGAACGGGTGGTCCTTCTCGATCAGGCCGAGCTTCGAGGCGCCGCCGGGCGAGCCCAGCTCGTCGAAGAACTCGACGTTCGCCTTGTAGTAGTCCTTCCACTCCTCCGGAGTGTCGTCCTCGTAGAAGATCGCCTCGACCGGGCAGACCGGCTCGCAGGCGCCGCAGTCGACACACTCATCCGGGTGGATGTAGAGGGAGCGCTCGCCCTCGTAGATGCAGTCAACCGGGCACTCTTCGATGCACGCCTTGTCCTTGACGTCGACACAAGGCTGCGCGATGACGTAGGTCACGCTGTCGTTCCTCCTCGGAAGGGCTGGCGGCCCAAACTGTTTGCTTGCGTGCGCGGGTGAGCGCGGCGTCGTCGATGCCCGCCCCTAGTATCGCGGGTCAGAGGACGCAATTGCACAGGAGGTGGGCTCGATGTCCGCTGGAAGCCCCGCGGCCGGCCGCCCGGAGGTCCGGATAGACCGCTCTGACGTGGGACGACGCGTCTCCGTCCGGCGTGTTGCGGAGCTGGTGGACGGGCGCCCGGTGTTCCGCGATGCGATCGGCGTGCTCGCATCCTGGGACGACGGCGGGCTCACGGTCATTCCGCGCAGTGGCGGGGCGGTCACCTTCCGCGAGGAGCTGCTGGTGGCGGGGAAGACGGTGCCGCCGTTCCCGGCCCGCCGGCTGCCGCTGCCCGCCGCCGACCCGGTCGATCTGCAGCGGATCGCCGCCCGCGGCTGGCCCGCCGTCGAGCAGGAGGCGCTCGGGGAGTGGACGCTGCGGGCCTCGTCCGGCTTCACCCGCCGGGCCAACTCGGTGCAGGCGCTCGGCGACCCCGGCCTGCCGCTGTCGCAGGCCCTGGACGCGGTCCGCGCCTGGTACGCGGCGCGCTCGCTGCCCGCGTACGTCGAGGTGGTCTCCCCAGGCTCCCCGGACGGCCTGGTGCAGGAGCTGGAGCGCCTGGGCGCCGGCGTCGCGCCGACCCTGGTGCGGACCGCGCCGCTCGGCCCGCTGGCCCGGCTCGGCTCCGGGCACGAGCGGGTCCGGCTGTCGCGGACGGCGGACGCCCGGTGGATGTCGCGCTACCGGCGGGTGGCCGGCGACCCGGCGGCCGAGCGGGCGGCCGCCGCGGTGCTGCACGGCGGCCCGTCGGTCTGGTTCGCCACCGTGCCCGACCCCGAGGGAGGCGTCCCGGTCGCCATCGGCCGGCTCGCGGTGGACGGCCCGTGGGCCTGCTTCAGCGCGATCGAGGTCGCCCCGCACGCCCGGCGCACCGGTCTGGCCGGCACGGTGATGGCCGTCCTCGCCGCCCGGGCCGCCGAGGAGGGGGCGAGCGGCGCGTACCTCCAGGTGGAGGCCGAGAACAGCGGGGCGATCGCGCTGTACGACCGGCTGGGGTTCACGACCAGTCACACTTACCACTACGCCCGTCTCCCCGAGCGGTAGCGTTCTCATCCGCCACTTCCGCCCCAGCGAAGGCCGCAGTGACCGAGCAGAGCAGATCCCGCTTCCGCGCCGAGGCCCGGGCCGACCACCCCGACCCGGTGCAGCTCTGCCTGCTCGCATCGGCCGAGCACCTGCTCGGCCCCGCCTCGGGCGACACGGACCCGGAGCCTCCGCCGACCCTGGACGAGCTGCTGTCGGGCTGTCAGGCGGCGCTCGACCGGCATGCCGCGGCCGTCCGGCAGGCGGTCGCCGAACGCCGCCCGAACGGCCCGGAGGAGACCGCCGCCCTGATCGCGGCGGTGCTCGGCGGACGCGAGCGCTTCCACGGCCGGCAGACCGACTACCGGCGGCTGGAGTCCTCGCTGCTGCCGGAGGTGCTGCGGCGCCGGCGGGGGCTGCCGATCACCCTGTCACTGGTCTGGATCGGGGTGGCCGCCCGCGCCGGGCTGACCGTCCACGGGATCGCCCTGCCGGGGCACTTCATCGTCGCGGTGGGCGGCCCGGCCGGCGGCGACGAGTACGTGCTGGCCGACCCGTTCCACGGCGGGCGGCTGCTCGACCTGGACGACGCGGCCCGGCTGACGGCCGCCGCCGGCCAGCGCTTCGGCCCGGAACTGCTCACCCCGGCGCAGCCGCTGGACATCGCGCTGCGCGTGCTGGGCAACATCCGGGGCTGGGCGGCCGACCGGCCCGAGCACGCCCGGACCCAGCTGTGGGCCGCCGAACTCGCCCTGCTGCTGCCCAGGCACCCCGCCCAGCTCCGCCTGGAGCGCGCCGAACTCCTCGTCCGCACCGGCGACTTCATCGGCGGCGCGGACGAGATGGACGCCTATGCGCGGATCCTGGACGCCTTCGACCCGGACAGCGCCCGGAAGGTCCGGCTGGAGGCCAGGTCGGCCCGCAACCGGCTCAACTGACGCCCCAGGGGCGGGCCGTCGGGCGTTCAGGCGGTCCGGCAGGCAGGCAGGTCCTGGGACGTGTCTTCAAAGGCGTACGGATGCGACATGGGGGCGCGGGGAGCTGCGCAGTCCGGGAGTGGTGCTCCTGACGAGTCCGGCGCACCCCTGGTCCGCACGGTGGCCCGCATCCGAATTGCGCAGTTCTCCCCCGGCCTTCGGCCGGGAGGTGCCCCCACGCGCCCCTGAATCGACCACCCGAGTGCCCTGGGAGGACAGCTCCTAGAGCCAGCCCTTGTCCCGGGCGACCCGGACGGCCTCGGTGCGGTTGCGGGCGCCGGTCTTCTGGATGGCCATCGACAGGTAGTTGCGCACGGTGCCCTCGGAGAGGTGCAGCCGGCGCGCGATGTCGGCGTTGACGGCGCCGTCGGCGGCCGCCGCCAGCACGTCCAGCTCGCGGCCGGTCAGCGGGTTGGCGCCCTCGGCGAGCGCCGCCGCGGCCAGCGTCGGGTCGATCACCCGCTCGCCGCGCAGCACCCGGCGGATCGCCTCGGCCAGCTCGGACGCGGGCGCGTCCTTCACCAGGAAGGCGTCCGCACCCGATTCCATGGCCCGGCGCAGGTAGCCCGGCCGGCCGAAGGTGGTGGCGATCACCACCTTGGTGGCGGGCCGCTCCCGGTGCAGCAGCGCGGCCGCCTCGATGCCGGTCATCCCGGGCATCTCGATGTCGAGCACGGCCACGTCGACCTCGTGCGCGACGGCCGCGGCCACGACCTCGTCGCCGCGCGCGACCTGCGCGACCACGTCGATGTCCCCCTCGAGGCCGAGCAGCGCGGCGAGCGCCTCGCGGACCATCCCCTGATCCTCGGCCAGCAGTACGCGAATCACCCGCGCACTGTACCGCCCGGTGCCTCGGCGGGGACGGCCGCCAGCGGAACCGATGCGCGCAGCCGGAAGCCCCGCCCGCCGGCGCCGGTGCCGGTCTGCAGCCGCCCGCCGACCAGGGCGAGGCGCTCGGAGAGCCCGGTCAGGCCGTTGCCGGGCGCGGACTTGCCGGGGCCGCGGCCGTTGTCGGCGACCTCCAGGACGGCGTACCGGGTGCCGTCGTCCTCCCAGGACTCGTCCATGGTGACGGTGCAGACGGTGGCGTCGGCGCCGTGCCGGACGATGTTGGTGACCGCCTCGCGCAGCGCCCAGGCGAGCGCACCCGCGCCCTCGGGGTCGAGCCCGGGCCGGCCCTCGGCCACCTCGGGGGCGGCCTTCAGCACCACCTGGGCGGTGCCGAGCGCGGTCCGGGCGGCGGCCAGCTCGACCGGCAGGGTGGGCCGGCGGAAGCCGCTGACCGCCTCCCGGACGTCGATCAGCGACTGCCGGGCGACCTTCTCGATGTCGGTGACCTGGGCGCGGGCGTCGTCCGGCTTGTCGGCGGCCAGGAAGCGCCCGGCCAGCTCGCTCTTGATGGTGATCAGGGAGAGCGAGTGGCCGAGCAGGTCGTGCAGGTCGCGGGCGAGCCGCAGCCGCTCCTCGGAGGCGGCCAGGTGGGCGACGGCGGCGCGGGCCTCGCGCAGCTCCTGCATGGTGGCGATCAGCCGCTGCAGGCCGGTCATGGCCAGGCCGCTGAGGAAGCAGGGCAGCAGGATCGCACCGAGGGTGCTGCCGTCGGCCCGCACCAGCAGGCCGGCCGCGAGGGCCAGCGCGGTGGTGCCCGCGACGCCGGCCAGCGCCGTGCGGGGCGGCAGCACCACGGCGACGCAGGTCGAGCTGTAGGTGAACAGCGTCAGCCAGGCCTCGCCGAGGGTGAGCGAGGTGGCGAGTGCGGTGGCCAGCATGGCCGCCGCGATCACCAGGTTGGTCCGGGCGCCCGGACCGGCGCCCGGCCGGGCGCCGGTCGTGCGGCGGGCCACCAGCAGCAGGTAGCAGCCGACGAAGCCGGTGAGCGCGACGGCTCCGGCCGCGGTGGCCCAGGCCGTGTGCCGGTGGCCCGTGAGGTCCTGCACCGGGTAGACCAGGTAGATCATCCAGAGCGACATCCAGGCGAGCTTCACCACCAGCTGGCGGCGGTTCTCCACCGGGGAGCCCGGGACCGTCCGGAACGACGCGGGGCCGTCCCCGGTCGGCGCGGTCCGGTTCGGCAGCAGGGTCCTCAGCATGTCGGCCATCATGCCTGCCGGGTGTCCCTGCGGTACAGGAAGGCGGCCGCGGCCACGAACACCGCGAGGAAGGCGGCCATCCCGGCGACCGCCACGGTGTCCAGGGAGTGCCCGGGCTGCACGAAGGAGGCCAGCTGGTTGTAGAGGTAGACCGGGTTGAACCGGGCGAAGGCCTTCAGCGAGTCGCCGACCGGGAACCAGGTGCCGCCGAACAGCGCCATCAGCATGTAGACGATCATCACCACGGGCTGCACCGCGTCGGGCTGCGCCGCGTACCCGAGCGCCACGCCCAGGGCGGCGAAGACGAAGCTGCCGAGCCAGAGCACCGCCGCCAGGCCCAGCCACTGGCCGGCCGACAGCTGCACGCCCTCGACCGCGCCGATCGCGAAGACCACCGCGATGGCGGGCAGCGTGGTCACCGCGCAGGACGCGATCTTGCCGATGGTGTACGCCCGGCCCGGCAGCGCGGTCAGCCGCAGCTGGCGCACCCAGCCGTTCTTGCGCTCCAGCGAGATCCGCTGCGCCGAGCCGGTGAGCACCGCCCCGACCGCGCCGAAGGTGGCCATCGACACCATGAAGTACGACTTCGCCGGGATGCCGCCGGCCACGTCGCCGCCGCTGTACGCGCTGATGAAGAAGACGTAGAGCAGCGCCGGGTAGAGCACCGTGAAGAGCAGGTACCGCTTGTTGCGCAGGGTGCGCAGGATCTCCAGCCGGATCAGGGTGGTCATCGTGCGCTCTCCTCCGCGTCCACGAGGCGGCCGGCGGCGGCCTCGTCCAGGGCGCTCTGCTCGCCGGTGATGGTCAGGAAGGCCTGCTCCAGGCCCAGGCCGGTGACCTCCAGGCCGCGCGGGTACAGCCCGGCGCGGTAGAGGGCGGCCACGCCGGCGTCCGCGTCGGTGGAGCGGATCCGCACGGTGCGCACGCCGCCGGGCCGGCCGGTGACGTCCAGCCCCGCGGTCCCGGGCAGGCCGCGCAGCAGCGCCTCCTCGACCTCGCCGTCCTCGGGGTGCAGCTCGAAGCTGATCCGGCGGGCGCCGGCCCTGGCCTTGATCTCGGCGGAGGTGCCGTCGGCGATCAGCCGGCCGCGGTGCAGCACCAGCACCCGGTCGGCGACCGAGTCGGCCTCCTCCAGGTAGTGGGTGGCGAACAGCACGGTGCGCCCGGCCGCGGCCTGCGCCCGCATGGTGGCCCAGAACGCCTGGCGGACGGAGACGTCCATGCCGGTGGTGGGCTCGTCCAGCACGATCAGGTCGCTCGCGCCGGCGATGGCGAGGGCGAAGCGCACCCGCTGCTCCTGGCCGCCGGAGAGCCGGTCGACCTTGCGGTCGGCGATCTCGGTGATGCCGGCCTCGGCCAGCACGGCGTCGACGGCGTGCCCGCGCGGGTGGATCCGGCAGGCGAGGGCGACCAGCTCGCGCACCTTGACGTCGGTCATCAGTCCGCCGCTCTGCAGCATGGCGCCGACCCGGCCGGCCTCGATCGCCGCCCGGGGCGTGCCGCCGAACAGCTCGACGCTGCCCCGGTCCGGCTCCCGCAGCCCGAGCAGCAGGTCCAGGCTGCTGGACTTGCCGGCGCCGTTCGGCCCGAGCAGGGCGACCGTCTCGCCCTCCCGCAGCACCAGGTCCAGCCCGTCCACGGCCGTCACCGGGCCGTAGCTCTTTCCGACGTTCCGGAAGGCCGCGACCTCCCCCGTCCCAGTCCTCATCGCTCCCGTGTCCTCTCACCGTCAGGTCGACGTGTCCAGAGTCCCCGGGACGGGGGGTGCGGCGGCAGTGCGGGCCGTCGTGGGGGGGGGGGGGGGGGGGTGGGGGGGGGGGGGGGGGCCGGGGGCGTAGCCGCCCCCGCGCGCTACGTCTGGGAGCGGGGTGGTGGTGGGGGTGTGCCTCACGGAGGGG
>NZ_JBHWBW010000213.1:0-4935 GCF_042735675.1 Kitasatospora sp. NPDC059571 | reverse complement strand
CCGCGCCAGGGCCCACGCGCCCCGGCGCGGGGGGCCGGCCGCGCTGGCGCGCCCCTCGCCGCCCCCGCGCCGGCTGTGACCCCGCGGGCCCGGGACGCGGGTCAGAGCCCCAGCGAGCGCTTCAGGAAGTCGACCTGGAGCAGCAGGAGGTTCTCCGCGACCTGCTCCTGCGGGGTCATGTGGGTGACCCCGGAGAGCGGCAGCACGGTGTGCGGGCGGCCGGCGGCGAGCAGCGCGGAGGAGAGCCGCAGGGTGTGCGCGGCGACCACGTTGTCGTCGGCCAGGCCGTGCACGATCATCAGCGGGCGCTCCAGCGCCGGCGCGTCCGCGGTCAGCGCGTTGGCGTCGTAGACGTCCGGCTGCTCGTCGGGGTGGCCGAGGTAGCGCTCGGTGTAGTGGGTGTCGTACAGCCGCCAGTCGGTGACCGGGGCGCCGGCGACGGCGGCGTGGAAGACGTCCGGGCGGCGCAGCACGGCGAGTGCGGCGAGGTAGCCGCCGTAGGACCAGCCGCGGATCGCGACCCGGCCGAGGTCGAGCGGGAACTCCCCGGCCAGGGCGGTGAGCGCGTCCACCTGGTCGGCGAGGGTGACGGCGGCGATGTCGCCGGCGATCGCCTTCTCCCAGGCCGGGCTGCGGCCGGGGGTGCCGCGGCCGTCGGCGACCACCACGGCGAAGCCCTGGTCGGCGAACCACTGCGAGGTGAGGTGCGGGTTGTGCGCCTGGACGACCCGCTGGCCGTGCGGGCCGCCGTACGGGTCCATCAGGACGGGCAGCAGCCCGTCGCGGTCGCGGTCGTAACCGGCCGGCAGCAGCACGGCGGCGGGGATCTGCCGCTCGCCGGCGAACCGGAACTGCGGGCGGGCGGTGATCAGCGGCGTCTCGGCGTACGAGGCGATCACGGCCGTCACGGCGCCGTCGCGCAGCACCTCGACGACGGTGCCGGGCCGGTCGGCGCGGGCGGTGGACAGCACGGTGGTGCCGCCGGCGCGGACGGCCGAGGCAGCGCCGTCGCCGTCCGGGCCGAACGGGACGGTACCGTCCGGGCCGGCCAGGAAGAGCCCCGTCCAGCCGGGCGGCCGGGTGGTGTCCGCGGCGCCGGCCGAGGCGCTGAAGAGGATCCCGTCATCGGCCACCGAGAGGACCGAACGCACGTGCAGGGCCTCGTCGGTGACGGCCTTCTCGCCGACCGTCAGGACGCGCGCGCCGCTCTCGTCGCCGATCCGCACCAGCCGGCCGTCCGGCGTCCGGGACGGGACGCCGGGGAACAGCTCCAGCCACACGTCGTCGTGCTCCTCGACCAGCGGCTCGGTGGCGCCGCTGGCCTCGTCGACGGTGCGGATCTGCTGGCCGCGCTGGTCGCGGGCCTGGACGAGGATCAGCGGCGGGCCGCCGGCCGACCAGTGCACCCGGGCGAGGTAGGGGAAGGCCGCACGGTCCCAGACCACCTCGGTGCGGCTGCCGTCGAGGCCGATGATCCAGAGGCCGACCTCGGCGTTGGGGGTGCCGGCCGCCGGGTAGGCGACCTCGGCGGGGGCGGCGGCGGGGTTGGCCGGGTCGGCGATCCACCAGCGCTGCACGGGGGTGTCGTCGGCGCGGGCGACCAGCAGCCGGGTGCTGTCGGGCGCCCACCAGTGGCCGCGGTCGCGGCCCATCTCCTCCTGCGCGACGAACTCGGCCTGGCCCCAGGTCACCCCGGGGGCCTCGGGCTCGGCGAGGGCGGTGTCCCCGGTGCCGTCCGCCCGGGTGACGCGCAGCGCGCCGCCGGTGGTCGCGTAGGCGACGCGGCTGCCGTCGGGGGACGGCCGCGGGTCCAGCACCGGCCCCTCGGCGGGCAGTTCGCGGGCGGTGCCGGCGGCGAGGTCGGCGGCGAAGAGCCGGCCGGAGAGGGCGAAGGCGGCGAGCGCCGCGGCGGAGTCGAGGGCGTAGCCGACGATGCCGGCGGAGCTCTCGCGGCTGCGCTCGCGGCGGGCCCGCTCGGCGTCGGACAGCTGCTCCTCGCCGCCGCCGAGCAGCTCGGCGGGGTCGGCGGCGACCCGCTCCTCGCCGGTGGCCGCGTCGAGGATCCACAGCCGGTTGGCGCGGTCGGCCGCGGAGGCCGACCGGAGGAAGACGACCCGGGCGCCATCGGGTGCCACGGTGAAGGACCGGGGGGCGCCGACGGTGTAGCGCTGGGTGCGCGCGTACTGCCGGGGGAAGGTGTCCGCGGGGTTCTGGGTGGTCATGGCTCCCGACCCTACGGCCTGACCGCCCGTTGATCACTCGTTCGGAGCAGCGCGCAGGATCCGCTCGTGCGGGCCCCTCAGGGCCCGAACGGCCCGGCCGTGCGGCGTCCGGCGGCCCCCGGCGGCGCCGCGCCGGTTTCACGGAACGTCATACGGGGGTCACCGATCGGGTATGCCTGGATCATCCCGATACGGACCCGGACCGTCCCGTTTCTCCCGGTGCCGGATCGGGGACCGTCCCGCACGTTCCGACCGCCGCCCGTCCCGTGGGCGGCGCACCCGAGAAAGGGTGTGAGCCGCAATGGCTTTGTCCGTCTCCGCAGCCGTGCTGATGCTCGTCATCGTGATCGTCCTGGTTCGCCGCTCGGGCCTGAAGCTGGCCCACGCGATCATCTGCGGACTGCTCGGCTTCTACCTCGCCTCCACCTCGATCGCGCCGTCGATCCAGGAGGTCACCAGCAACGTGGCAGGGATGATCAATGGCCTGAAGCTCTGACGGACCGGCGGTCCACGGCCGTGCGGCGGCGGGCCCCGGCACCCCGGGCACCGTCGCCGCACGGTCTAGGCTGGCCGTCATGACCGCAGCCGAGGACCTGCCGCCCCGCCGAATGCTCCTGGTGCACGCGCACCCGGACGACGAGTCGATCGTCACCGGGGCCACCATGGCGCGGTACGCCGCCGAGGGCGCCCGGGTCACCCTGGTGACCTGCACCCTCGGTGAGGGCGGCGAGGTGATCGGGCCCGAGCTGGCCCATCTGACGGCCGATCGGGACGACGCCCTGGGCGCGCACCGGATCGGCGAGCTGGCCGCGGCGATGCGCGCGCTCGGCGTCGCCGACCACCGCTTCCTCGGCGGGCCCGGCCGCTACCGCGACTCGGGGATGATGGGCGTCGCCGACAACGACGCCCCCGGCTGCTTCTGGCGGGCCGACGTGGACGAGGCCGCCGCGCACTTGGTGGCGGTGGTCCGCGAGGTCCGCCCGCAGGTGCTGGTGGCGTACGACGAGAACGGCGGCTACGGCCACCCGGACCACATCCAGGCGCACCGGGTGGCGATGCGCGCGTTCGAGCTGGCCGCCGATGCGGCCTGGCGGCCGGAGCTGGGCGCGGCCTGGCGGATCGCCAAGGTCTACTACAGCCGGATGCCGCGGTCGGTGATCGAGCGCGGCCTGAAGGAGACGGCGGCGGCCGGGGACTTCCCCGGGGTGGCCCGCCCGTCGGACGTGCCCGGGGTGGTGGACGACGCCGAGGTCACCGCGGTGCTGGACAACGCCGCGTACGCCGGCGCGAAGGCGGCGGCGATGCGGGCGCACGCCACGCAGATCACCGTGGTCGGCGACCACTTCGCCCTGAGCAACGACCTCGGCCAGCCGCTGCTGGCCACCGAGTACTACCAGCTGGTACACGGCAGCCCGGGTTCGGCGCTGCCGGAGGCCGACCTCTTCGCCGGGGTGGAGGACTGATGCTGCAGCGACTCCTGGGCAGCCGCGCCCAGCGCCTCGCCGAGCCGCTCCCCTCCCGCGAGGTGCGGATCACCGCCTACGTGGTGCTGTTCTTCCTGGGGGCCGCGGTCTCGCTGTGCGGAGCCTTCGTGCAGGCCCTGTGGGCGCCGGTGGGGGTCCTGCTGGCCTTCGGTGCGACCGGCGGGCTGTTCTACGGCGGGCTTCGGCTGACCGGCACCAAGCTCGGCGCGGGGATCCCGCTGGCGGGCTGGTTCGCCGTGCTGCTGGTGATGATGGCGCCCCGTCCGGAGGGCGACTTCGTCCTCGCCGCCGGGGTGACCTCGTACCTCTACCTGTTCGCGGGTGCGGTGGCGGGGGTGGTCTGCGCGACCCTGCCGACCCGCTCCGGGCCCGGCTTCGGGGCGCCGCCGGCCGGCCGGCCACGGACCGTCAAGGACGCCCGGCCCTAGTCGTATAGCGGGACTAATCGGACGTATCGGTTCCATCCGATCCGGGTCGCCGGCCTGCGCTTCCCAGTAAGGTGGTGCCGGTGCGGGTGCCCCGGCCGGTCGCGGCCGGGGGAAGGACGGCCCCGGATGCCTCGGGTGCAGGGCGGGAGGGTACCTTCAGCCCCAATCGCGTGGCGGTCCCTGCGCCGTCTCGGCCCGCACGTGAAGAAGCTGGTGTCGGAGGGCCCGTCCGGTCCGCAGCGCGGTCGCCGCCGCGGATGCGCCAGACGGCCCACAACCCGCGGTCGCCGCCCCCGAGGCGCCACCGCGAACCCGGAGCAGAGCAGCATTGAGCAGCCGCGAATCTGACAACGCGTACCAGCCCCGCGGGGGCAGCGCCCCCCGCCCCGGCGGCCGGGATGTGTCCCAGGGCCGCCGGCCCGCAGAGGGCGCGGACGCCTACCCGTCCGGGACACCGCCGTACGGCACCGGCCTGCCCGGCGCCGCAGCCTTTGCGCACGGCCGCTCCACCGACCCGTTCGGCACGGCCTCCCAGCCGCCGGTCGGCGGTGCGGAGCACCCGGACGACGACGTGCCGAAGACCGAGACCACGCTGACCACCCGGGTGCGGATCAACATCCCCGGCTCCCGGCCGATCCCGCCGGTCGTGGTCCGCAGCCCCGTCAAGAACGAGGAGCCGGCCGCCGAGCCGGCCGCGCCCCGGCAGCGCCCGCAGGGCTCCTCCCCGGTGCTCGGCGTGTTGGACGCCGGCGCCGCGCCCACGGCGCCCGACCTGCCCGCGCAGCGGCAGGAGGGCCGGCC